>DATFWH010000186.1:0-8975 GCA_035259465.1 Binatia bacterium | reverse complement strand
GGCGCGGGGTCGGCGGAGAACGGCACGTTCGGCAAGACCTTCCAGCTCTGCGGCGACACGGTGGCGAGCAACGCCGTCGCCGGCTTCGCGATGAGCGGCGGCTTTGCCGCGACGATCGACATCACGCAGGGCTGCCGCCCGATCACGCCGCCGATGACGATCACCAAGACCGAAGGCAACCTGATCCTCGAGATCGATCACCGCCCGGCGTTCGAGGCGTTCGCCGGCGTCGTCAAAGGGCCGCTGCTGGAGAATCTCGGCCGGGCGCTCGCCTATATTTTCGTCGGCCTGCCCGCCGACCGGACGAAGAACGAGCTTCTGCCGGGAGAATACGTCGTGCGCAACATCATTGGACTCGACCCGGCGCGCGGCATCATCGCGGTCGCCGAGGAAATCTTCGAAGGCGAGCGGCTCTGGTTCACGCTGCGCGACGGCGAGCGGGCGCGCGAGGACCTGGAGCAGATGCTCGAGCGGCGCGCCGCCGGCCTCGCCAAGCCGCCGGCGTTCGGGCTTTACTTCAACTGCTGCGCGCGCGGCCGTTCGCTTTACGGCCTGGACGACATCGATAGCGCGTACATCCATCGGACGCTCGGCGATTTTCCCCTCATCGGCATCTTCGGCGGCTTCGAGATCGGGCCGCTCGGGCGCAAAAATCACCTGTTCGCCTACACGGGCGTGCTCGCGCTCATCGACGAACAGTAAAATGCCGCTCGCGCTCTCTCCGGCCGACCTCTTGCTGCTCGGGGGCGGAGCTTTTCTGGCCTCGACGCTCGCCGCGGTCGCGGGCTTCGGCGGCGCGGCGGTGCTGCTGCCGCCGCTCGTGGTGTTTTTCGGCGTTCGCGACGCGATCCCGATTCTCACGGTCGCGCAGCTGCTCGGCAATTTGAGCCGCGTCGCGTTCAACCGGCGCCAGGTCGACTTGAAGGTCGTCGGTTGGTTCGCGCTCGGCGGCGTTCCCGCCGCCGTCGCGGGCGGGCTGCTGTTCGCGTCCGCGCCGCTGTCGTTTCTCACGCGCCTGCTCGGCGTTTTCCTGATCGCCGTCGTGCTTTACCGCCATCTCGGGAGCGCCGCGGCGCTGCGCGTGCCGCTGCGCGGCTTCACGATCCTCGGCGCGGTGTTCAGCTTTCTTTCCGCGCTGCTCGGCAGCGTCGGGCCGATCATGATTCCGTTTTTTCTCGCATACGGACTCGTGAAAGGCGCGCTGATCGGCACCGAGGCGCTGGCGACCGTCGTGATGCACGTGACCAAAATCGCCGTGTACGGCAGTACGGCCGTTTTGACCGCGCGCGGACTCGCCGTCGGGCTCATCCTCGGCTCGGTGATGATCGTCGGCTCCTATGCCGGTAAGAAGCTCCTGGACCGCCTGCCCGAAGCCGTCTTTCTTCTGCTGGTCGAGGCGGCGCTCGTGATCGCGGGCCTCAATTTTCTCCTCCGCGGGTGACAACTTTTTAATATTAATTTAATTCCGGCAACCGTTGACTTCGCAGTCGAACGGTTTACCCTGAGTACATGCTCGCGAAACAACCGGCGGCCGCGCTCGCCGTGCTGCTTTTCTTCGCCGTCGCGCTTGTCTGCGCCCACAGCGGCCGCGCGACGCTGGGGCGGTACGATTCCATCGCTTCGCGCGCCGCCGAGAGCGGCCGCGCGCCGGTAAACCAGCACCGGCCGCTCAAGCGCAGCGTCTGCCTGGAAAATGCCGCGCGGTCCGACGGCGTGCGCGTGCCCGCGCGCTTCCTGTCGCCGAAAACGCCGCGCAACGGCATTCGGAGCGCCAGCTTTCTCGCCTCCTGCGAGGGGCTCGCACCCGTGCAGAAAGTCTCTACGAATCTATTTCTCTCCGTGCTGAATCTCTGATCCGCGCGCCGGATCGCTCGCTGCTTTTCCGCTGAAATTATTAACCGAATGGGTTCGTGCGCGCGCGCACCCCCGTTAAGCAATCGCTTCCGCCGAAAATCCGGAAGCTTTTAGGAGAATTCAAATGAGCCTTAACAAAAAGACGAACATGCTTTACGCCGCGGCGGCGTTCGCCGCTGTCCTGGCGCTTCAGGCCGCCCCCGTCGCCGCCCAGAGCCAGTGGAGCCCGGCGGACGAAAATCCGAAGGCCACGGTCGTGCCGGACAACTACTGCAACATCAAGATACCGGCGCCGAACAACGACAAGCCGTCCGGCAATGACGAGGATCAGATGACCCAGCAGTGGGACGACTGGGTCGATTATTCCGGCCCGTGCGATCAGGCGGACGAGGCCCACGCCGTGCAGTCGATGAGAGAGGAGACTTCCCCGGACGATTAAGCCGGGGGAAGTCAGGCCGCGTCGGCGGAATAATCCGCCGGCGCCATAACACGAAGGGGAGGGGCGTTGCCCCTCCCCTTCGTCTTTATTGGACAAAGTATTGGATTTACGACCGGCCGATGCGCTTGCGCTTGTTCGCGATGTAATCGACGACGATGTAGTTGCCGATCTGATCCGGCGAGGTATAGAAAACGCGCCCCGTATTGAGGCGCGAGAGCTGGTCGATGAAGCCGCGGCGGTAGAAATCCGTTCCGAGCATGAAGGTGTTGATCTTGATGCCGCTCTGCGTGCAGCGCCGGACCTCTTTCAGCGTCTCCTGCACGATGCGCTCGTGCAGCAGCGCGGAGCCCCAGCCGCTGTGCAGCCGGCCGCCCCGGTCGAGCGTCACGGCGGTCGGCTCGCCGTCGGTGATGAGGATGATCTGCCGGTTGCTCGCCTTCTGCGCGCCGAGGATCTGCCGCGAGAAGCGCAGCGCCTCTTTGATATCGGTGCCGTGCTCCATGAAGTAGGTGATCGCGACGATCGAAGGCAGGTCCTGCGCGCGGATGACCTTCGCGTTCGACCGGAAGGCGACCAGATGGAGGACGTCCTGCGGATATTTCGTCTCGATCAGACGGTGCAGCGCCAACGCGACTTTCTTCCCCGCGTGGAGCGCGTCGTTCATGAGCATCGAATAGCTCACGTCGATCAGCAGCACCGTCTCGCAGTCGGTGGAAAATTCCTGGCGATGCACGGCGAAGTCGTTCGGGCCGACTCTGAGCGGCACGCTGCGCCCGCCGTTCTCCAGCGCGTTCATGAGCGTCTCCCCGATGTTGACGTTCATCGGATCGCCGTACTCGTATTTTTTGGTCTCCTCCAGCGTCTCGCCGTGCACGCCTTTGACGACCGTGTTGTGCTCGCCCCAGCGGTTGCGGTTGAGCATCTGGAAAATTTCGCGCAGCGCCTTATCGCCGATCTTGCGCATCCCCTTGGGGCTCAAGCGCAGCCCCTGGCCGGTGCGGACGAGATAGCCGTCCTCTTCGAGCATGCGCTCGATGCCTTTGAGATACTTGAGCTGCTCGTACGCTTCGTCGCCGAGGAGGTCGCGGATCTCGTCGAGGTTGACATCGGCGATGTCCGCCATGCCGCGCTGTCCCCAGCGGATGAATTGCTCGAGGCGCCGGAGTTGTCCCAGCACCTGGCCCGCCTCGCCCATGCCCATCCGCTGCGAGCCCTGGAAAGGATACTGGTTCAGCAGCTCCTGGAGCTGCTCCATCTGGCTCAGCGCGTCGCTCAGCTGCCCGAGCTGCTCTTCGCTCATCGAGCTTAAATTCTCCAGCAGATTGTCGATGTCCTCGACGGCCGCGTCGAGCATGTTCGGCAGGTTCTTGAGAAAATTCTCGTCCTCGAGCAGGCGATTCATCCGCTCGAGCATCTCCATCAGGTTTTGATGGCCCTGGCCGGTCAAGTCCTGCGGGCGCTTCATCTTGCGCTGCGCGATCTGGTCTTTCAGGCGGTCGCGCAGCTCCTGATAACGCTGGAAGCTCTCCTGCATCTTGCGCGCGAGCTCGTCCATGTTCTGCGCGTAGCGGCCGGAAAGCCGCTCCATGAAGTTGCGCATTTTCTCCTGGTAAGCTTCGAGCTTTTCCGCAAGGCTGTTGAGCTTGTCGCTCAGCGCTTTCGCCTCTTCGGGCGTCAGCTTGAAAGATTCGGGGGAATACTTTTCCAGGAGCTCTTTCTTCTTGTCCTCCGCGTCGCGCAGAAAATCGCGCAGCCCTTTGACCGAGCGCAGGCCGTCTTCGGACGAGACGCCGCGGCGCATCAAGTCGCGCAGCGCGCGGCGCACGCCTTCTTCTTCGAGAAAATTGTCGGAGAGATGTTTGAGCAGGTCCTCGGAAGTGGGAAAGCGAATCTGCTGTGTGCCGTCCCACTGCGTGTAGCGGTGGACTCTCATCAGTGACACTATAGCGCAGTTGATTCTGGATGCAAAGAGAGTGAATCGATCGCCTGCGCCGGCTGCGGACTGGCCGAAAAGGCCCGAATAGGATAGAAAAAAAAGGTAGAGGAGGACGCCATGAAGATCACCGTGGTGCGCGAGAAATGCGAAGGATACGGGAAATGCGTGCAAGCCGCGCCTAAAGTTTTCCAGCTCGACGAGAAATTCATCTCCGTCGTGGCCGATCCCAAGGGCGACAGCGACGAAAAGATCGTTCTGGCCGCGAAGGTATGCCCCACGAAAGCGATCGTCTTGGAAGAAGAGGGCACGGGCAAAAGGATCTTCCCGCCGGCGTAGATGCACTCATGGCGAATGTGACCACCGCCGACTGTGTCGTCATCGGCGCCGGCTTCGCCGGCGCGGCGACCGCTTATCACCTGACCCGAAGCGGCGCGCGCAAAGTCGTCGTCCTCGAACAGGAGGCGGTCCCCGGCGTGCACTCGTCGGGCCGGAACGCCTCTATGGTGCGCCAGGTCGTGGCCGACGCGGCGCTCGCCAAGCTCACGGAAGAAGGCGCGGCGTTTCTGCGCTCGCCGCCGCCGGATTTCCCCGAGCCGCCGCGCTTCGAGCAGAACGGATCGATGCTGCTCGCCTCCGGAGAGGGCTGGCGGCGGCTCGCGCGCGATGCGGAGATGGCCCGCGGCCTGGGCATGTCGGTCGAGTGCTGGACGCGCGACCGCGCCGTGGCCTACGTGCCCGCGCTCGAAGGCGCGGAGTTCGAAGGCGCGGCGTGGTGCTCGACCGACGGCGTCGTCGATATCCACGCGCTGCTCACCGGATATCTCAAAGCCGCGCGCTCGGCGGGCGCCGAGGTCCGCTATCGGTCGCGCGTGCGCTCGATCGACGTCCACGCGGGGCGAGTCGCCGGAGTCGTCACCGACGACGGCGCGATCAAGACCGACAGCGTCGTCGACGCGGCCGGTCCGTGGGCGCTGACCGTCGCGGGTCTCGCCGGAGCGGTCGAGGCGCCGCTCCAGCCGTGCCGCCGTCATCTCTATGTGACGGGTCCTATTGCTTGGGTGGACCGGAAATGGCCGTTCGTCTGGGACGTCACGCACGAATTTTATTTCCGGCCCGACTCGGGCGGGCTGCTGCTGTGCCCGTGCGATCAGGAAGAGATGGCTCCCTGCGACGCGCAGACCGACGAAGCCGTCGCCGAGATTCTATTCGACAAGATCCGCCGCCATCTGCCGGCGCTCTCGGACGTCGCCATCCGCAAGCATTGGGCGGGGCTTAGAACGCTGTCTGCCGACGGCCGCTTCATCATCGGGCCGGATCCCAAAGTGAAGGGTTTCTTTTGGGTCGCCGGCCTCGGCGGTCACGGCGTGACGACGAGCTCCGCGGTGGGTGCGCTCGCGGCGCGAATCATCCTCGGATCCGACGCTTCGGCGGCGGAATCCTTTTCTCCCGCACGCTTCGCCGCCTGAAATCGTTCAGACCGCCGCCCGAAACTCCGGTACGCCTGTAGAATTCCGCAGTCGCTCGCGCGCGCGAGCCTGCCATGCGAGAAAGATCGCGGTCGCGATCCAAAGAAGCATAATCGGCGCAACCACGAGGAAATGAAAACGCCTCGTGGTCAAAAGGTTGATGGGGAGGAGCCAGGTCGCCACGATGAGCGCCAGCAGGACTCCCGACTTGACGTCGGCGCCGTCGCCCGCCTGCGCGTGCTTGGTTAGACGAAATAAAGCGATGGCCGGCAACAAGAGAAGGACATCGTCGTACTGGCGATGATAGGTCCAGAAGCGCGCGAAAATCGCGGCCACGCCGATGAGGAGCCAGAGGTCGGCCTTGCGGTTGCGATGGGTCCACCAGCCGAGTGAGGCGAGTAAAATCAACGACACCGGTAACAGCCAGCTTTCCAATGCGAAACGCGTCATAGAACGATGCAGATTCGCCGAGCCGCCGGTCGCGGCGAGGTCCTCGGTGCGTCCCTGCCATTCGCGAAACAGAGTCGCCGGGTCCTGCGGTTGAAATCCGAGCGCGATCATGGTGAGCGCGGCATAGCCGAATGAAGCGAGCAACACCGGCCGCAACCCGCCGGGGAGGAACAGCGCAATCCAAATAAACGGCGCCGCAACGGTCGGCTTAACGAGCGCGATCAAGAGGAGCATGGCCGCCGCAGCGTCTCGCTTCCACGAGGGCGCGTGTCGCTTCAGGATCGTCAAGGCGCCGACCAGCAGCGGCAGGAGCAGGACGCCGAGCTGTCCGGAGCGCACCGTGAAGAACATCGCGTACATGCACACGGGCATGAGCGCCGCAAACAGCCGCTCGTCGGCCGAGTCGGCGAGGCTTTCGCGCACGGAGATGAGAACGAGCGCGCCGATCGCGGCGATCGATAGCGCGATCCACACCGCTCGCGCCGTATCGGCATCGAGCGGACCGAAGACGGGCCACATAAGCGCGTAGGTCGCCGGCGGATGGACGGCCAGATACGAATAGGCATAGACCGGAAGTCCGGCGAACCAGCGCGGCACGAGGTCGTGAAAGATCTTCGGTACGTCGCCGTAGAATCCCGCCCGCGCCAAAATCCCGAACGCGCTCGGCAGGCGCAGTGCGGCTATGGCCGCCATGACGACGATCGCGAGGACGAGCATTTTGCCGCGGCGGCGCGACCAAAATAGGCGCGCCGAGTCGGTCGGGCCGGAGACTTCCGGATGGGGAGCGCTCATGGCGTCCGCAGAAGAAAAGTCTGGCCGGTAATGTGGCGCGCCGGCTCCGATAGAAGGTAGCGCACTAATCCGACGATCTCATCTTTCTCCGTGAGACCGCCCACCATCGGCGGCACGGCCGCGCGCTTATTCCATTCTTCTTCGGTCGAGCCGGAGCGCGACATCGCGGTGTCCGTCGCGCCCGGCGCGATCGCGTTCACGGCGACGTTTTGCGGCGCGAGCTCCGCGGCGAGCGACTTGACGAAGGCGATCACGCCGCCTTTGGATGCGGCGTAGTGCGCCGCGCGCCGCTGACCCGCGATGCCGCGGCCGGAGGCGAGGCAGATGATCCTTCCCGATTTACGCTCGGCCATGTGGCGCGCGACGGCCTGCGAGCAGAGGAATGTGCCTTTGAGATTGATGCCGAGCACGCGGTCCCATTCTTCTTCCGGCATCTCCAGCACGGGCATGCGCGAAATGACGCCGGCGACGTTGATGAGGACGTCGATCTGTCCGAAGCGCTTCAGCGTGTCGGCCGCGAGGCGCCCGGCGCCGGCTTTATCGCGCACGTCGAGCTGCTGGAAGACGGACTTGCCGCCGCTTCGATTGATCTCTTCGGCGAGCGCGCTGCCCGCGTCCGCCGCGAAATCGGCGACGACGACGCTGTAGCCGTCCTCGGCCAGCGCGCGGCACAGCGGCGCGCCGATCCCGCCGGCGGCTCCGGTGACGATAGCGACTTGAGACATTTGAAATTCCTCCGTTTGCTTACGCTTGAAATCGCGACGCCCAGCCCCGGCTGAAGAATCTATACAGATTCGTCGCGAGACGCCACGCCATCAGCAGGCTGAGACCGATCCAGATGCCGCGGAGCCCCCATCCTTCGCGCAGCGACAGCCAGGCGATCGGCACGAAGATGCCGAGGGCGCCGACGAGCATCGCGCGCATGAGGTAGCGCGTGTCGTTGGCGCCGAGGAGAAAGCCGTCGGAGGCGAACACGGCGCCGTTGATCGGCTGAAAGACGGCGAGGAGGATAAAAATTAGGCCGGCGAGCGTCGCCTCGACCTCGACGCTCCGGGTAAAAAACGCGACGATGGATTCGTGGAGCAAGAAATACGCCGCGCCGAAAGCGATTCCGGTCGCCGCGCCGCAGAGAAGCAGGACGCGGCCCATGCGATAGGCGCGCTCGGCGCGCCCGGCGCCGAGATGGCCGGCGGCGAGCGTTTGACCCGCGACGGCGATGCCGTCGGTCGTGTCGGAAGAGAGCAGAAACAATTGCAGCGCGATCTCGTGGCTCGACAGCGCGACGGCGCCCATCCGCGCGACCGTGCCCGTCGCGAATACGAGCGAGAAGCGCAGCGCGCCGGTGCGGAGCGCGAGGTCGCCGCCGATGCGCGAGAGCGACACGAGGCGGCGCGCGTCGAAGCGCCAGCGGTCGAGGCGGTACGCCGCCGTGTACGAGGAGAAAAAAACGACGGCGATGCAGAGCGAGCCGGCGAGCATCTGCGAGACGAGCCGCGCGGCGGCCGCCCCGTCGAGCCCCAGCGCCGGTAGGCCGAGGCCGCCGTAGATCAGGAGAAAGTCGAGCACGATGTTGAGGCCGTTGGCGGCGAAGGCGATCAGCATCGGAGTGCGCGTGTCCTCGACGCCGCGGAGAAAGCCGATCGCGGCGAAAAACAGGAATGTAAACGGCGTGCCGAGGATCACGACGCGAAAATAGGCCGCGCCCGCCGCGAGCACGGCGGGCCCCGCGCCCATCCATATATATAAGCGCTCGGCGAAGAAATATCCCAGCAGCGCGACGGCGACGCCGCCGCCGAGCGCGAAGAACAGCGCGTGCACGAAGAGCTCGCCGCAGGCGTCCGGCTCGTTGCGCCCGCGGTGGAAGCCGACCAGCGTCGTCGTCCCGAAGATGAGGAAGGCGAAGATCCAGTAGATGCCGCCGATGAGCGACGAGGCGATCGAGCGCGCGGCGAGCGGGTCGACGCCGAGCCGTCCGATCATCGCCGTGTCGGCGAGCACGAAGACGGGTTCGCTCGCGATCGCGAGCATCGCGGGAATC
>DATFWH010000185.1:0-11605 GCA_035259465.1 Binatia bacterium | reverse complement strand
GCTTCCGGCGGCGCCTCGAAGTGCTCGGCCGCGAGCTCGAGGAGCTGGAGGCGCGCGTCCTGCGCGGCGAGCAGCACCGCCTTGCCCATGACGGTCGTCGAGCGGCTCGACCCCGTCGAGCGGTCGAACGGCGTGAAGTCGGTGTCGATCGGACGCACCGTGACGCGCTCGAGCGGCACGGAAAGCTCCTCGGCGACGATCTGGCTCATCACGGTCTTCGACCCCTGCCCCAGTTCCACCGTCCCGGTGAGCAGCACGACGCTTCCGTCGGCCAGAACGTGGACGGTCGAGGTCGATGCGAGCGGCGCGCCGGGATCGGTGACGCCGAAGGCGACACCACGCCCGGCGCCGTCGCGCGTTGTAGCGCCGTCCCAGCCGACCGCCTTCGCGACCTCGTCGAGGCCTTTGAAAAGATCAGCGTCGATCGGATTGCCTTTCGGCTTCAGCTCCTCGCCTTTGTGCAGGAGGTTTTTCCGCCTCAGCGCGACCGGATCCATGCCGAGCTTCTGCGCGATGATATCGAGCTGCGATTCGGTCGCCCACGCGGTCTGCGGGCCGCCGATCGAGCGGAAAGAAGCCGCCGAGACGGTATTGGTGTAGATGCAATAAGAGGTAATTTTAAGATTCGGAATCCGGTACGGGCCCAGGATGCGCGTGAGCGTGCGGCCGGTGACGGTCGGCCCGGTCTCCGCAACGGCGCCGGTGTTGAGATAGATCTCGGCTTCCTTTGCCGTGAGCGTGCCGTCTTTTTTGAATCCCGTCTTGACCTTGCAGGTCGCCGAGTGGCGCCGGCACGTCATCATCGCTTCGGCGACGCTGGTTTTCACGCGCACCGGCCGCCCCGCCTTGCGCGCCAGAGCGACCACCAGCGGCTCGATTTTGCACCCCGACTTGCTGCCATACGCGCCGCCGACGAATGGAACCAGCACGCGCACGCGCGAGAGCGGCAGCTGGAAAACATCGGCGATCTCCTGGCGCACGCCGAACGGATGGCTGTTCGACGACCAGACCGTCACGCCGTCCTCGTCCTCTTCCGCGATCGTGGTGTGCGGCTCCATCGAGTAGTGGTAGACCATGGGAAACTCGAAGGTGTCTTCCACCACGTCGTCAGCCTCGGCGAAGCCGGCCTTTACGTCGCCTTTGACGAGAGAATCCTGAAAGCAAATGTTCTTCGGCGCGAACGAGTGGAGCTGCGGCGCGCCGTCGGCGAGCGCCTCCGGCACGGTGGTCACCGCGGGGAGCTCTTCGTAGTCGACTTTGATCGCGTCGATCGCCGCCTGCGCGGCCCGGATGTCGAAAGCGGCGACGGCGGCAACGGGCTCGCCTGCATAGATCACCCGGTCGATCGCCATGATCGGCCGGTCCTTGCGCTTACCCCGGCCGATGTAGGGATCGATATCGGTGATATCCTTGCCGATCAGCACGGCGACCACGCCGGGGATTTTCTCCGCGACGGAGACGTCGATGCTTTTGATCCGCGCGTGCGCGTAGGGACTCCGGAGGAACTTCCCCTCGACCATCCCCGGGACGATCATGTCGCCGGTGTATTTCGCCCGGCCGGTCACCTTGTCGATGCCGTCAACGCGCGGAGCCGCGGTGCCGATAATTTTCATGAGGACTTTTCTAGGCCTTTATGATTTTTCGTGCAACATCGATCGACGCGAGGCAAGGTACCAGAGACCCTCGGCGCAGATGCCGAGCAGTTCGCCGTGCGCTTCACGCCCGAACGCGGGCCGTAGGCACCGCGGCCGACGAGAGGTGAAAAGGACCTCGAGGAGCGGGAAATCTTAAGAGTCTCGGCCGAAAAGGCGAGACGGATTAGAACACGACTTCCTGAAGCTTCGGTTTGCCGCCGCAGATGCGGCACTTCCCCGGCACCAACACCGTTTTGACGGTCCAGGTGTCGCCGCATTTCGGACAATGCGTCCAGACGATCGGCGCTTCCTGCTGCTCTTTTTGCTCTATCGGCATTTCCCTCATTTTCCTTCCGTGTTTGATCGCAGCTTCCATGGGCGTTATGCGCGTCCATCAACGTAGTGGGGAAAATCATAGTTGTCCAATATAGATTCTCTATCTATCTATTAAAATGCTTAATACATAAAATCAGCCCCGGCCGGCGAAAATCGGCCTGCCCTCGGTCCGTTCCAGGTAGCGGACGAATTTATATTTCGTCTCTAATAAATCGATATTGGAGCGCACGATCTTGCGATGCGCCAGGCTTTCCTCGATCTTGCAGACAACGAAGCGGAGCCCGCTTTCTCTCAGTGCGCCGGTCGCCTCGTGCTTGAATTCCTCGAATTCTCGAATCGTCAGCGAGTGCTCGACGCCGGCGCCTTTGGCGACGGCGGCGAGATCGGTCTTCCCGGCCGTCGCGGTCGGATAGCTTATGCGCGTGCCGCTGTATTTCTGATTGTCGAAGACGAAGACCGCGAGGTTCGGCGGATTGAGATTCGCAAGCGTCGGTAGATTGAAAAGCGACAGCAGCAGGCTGCCGTCCGATTCGAAGACAAAGACCTTGCGGTGAGGCAGGGCGAGCGCGAGCCCCATGCCGACGGCGAGCGCATTGCCCATCGAGCCGAGCGTCAGGTCGGCGTCGCGTTGCGAGAGATGGCCCCACTCGACTCTCTGGCCGCTCAGCGACGTGACGACCAGCTCGTCTTTCATCTGCGGCGCCAGCCATTCGAAACAGTCGAAGCGAATCATATGGTAAACTCCCCGGTGAAGAGCAGGGCCACCGGCTTCTTGAGCGCGTTCATCATACGCACGGCGTCGACGATTTTGGTCTCCAGGGCGTCGCCGTCGCGGAGAATCTGATACTCGATGCCCATCGATTCCAGCTGCGAGATCATCTTGATGCCGTATTCCACATAGAGATACGTGTTCCGCTTGTCCGCCATGCTGCCGACATAACCGACGAGCAGAAGCATCGGCACGCCGTAGCGCACGCCGACGGTGACGATGTTGTACGACGAAACCCAAATGCCGGTTCCCTCCATATATACGGCGCACTGCTTGCCGCCGAGCGCCGCGCCTCCGGCGATCCCGACCGCCTCGGCCTCGCTCGCCACCGGGACGAGCGTGAAGTGAGCATCTTTTTGGATGAGGGGAAGCATCTCGCTCAGGCGCGTCTCGGGGACGAACGTGACGAAGTCGATCCCCGCGGCCTTGAGTCCGCCGACTAGTTTTTGCGCCAGCTCCGCCTGCATTCATGAACTCCTTATGAGAGCGAATTTATTTGCCGGCGATGTCCGCGACCGCCTCGGTGACGCACTTGTGATCGTTCTCCGGCGTGGAGCCGGAAACGCCGGCGCCGCCGACGAGCTTGCCGTCGATCAAAATCGGCGCGCCGCCGGGGGCCGGCCCAGAACTCGTCGGGATAAAGGCCCGACATGCCGGCGATGAGATAATTTCCGGGATAATTCGCGTAGCGCTCCATCGTCTGCTTGGTGTCACGTTTGTACGCGACCGCGGTCTTCGCCTTGGCGATGGCAATCTTCTCGCCAAAGCCGCCGCCCGCCTCGCCCATGCGCGCGTAGGCGACGAGCTTTCCCATCTCGTCGACGACCGCGATAAACATCTCGATCTTCATCTCGCGCGCTTTCTCTTTGATCCGGCGCACGCATTCTTCGGCGAGATCGAGGGTCATTCCAGCCATGGTCATTCTCCTCGTTTGCCGGCGGATTTTTCCGCCATCGCGCTCCAGACGCGCTGGCCGGTAAGCGGCACGCGATACACGCGCACCCCGGTCGCGTCGTAGACCGCATTGCAGATCGCAGCCGCGGCGGCGAGCGTGCCGCCCTCGCCGATCCCTTTGGCGCCGAACGGCCCCGTGCCGCCGCCCTCTTCGACGATGATCGAGTGAAACTTCCGCGGTAGGTCGCGGAAGCGCGGCAAGTGATAATCCATCACGCTCGCATTGACGAGCTGGCCGTCGCTGTAGACGAGCTCCTCATGCAGCGCGTGGCCGATCCCGAAGAGCACCGAGCCTTCCTCCTGGCCGAGACAGTGTCTGGGATTGATCATTTTGCCGGCGTCGGTGAGCGACACGTAGTTCAAGAGCTTCACCGCACCGGTCTCATCGACCTCGACCTCCGCCGCGGCGAGGCCGTTCTCCCAGAACGTCGCGGGATAGCCGAGCGGCGCGTCCTCGCAGCGCTCGACCTTGAAGCGGCCGCGCCCCGTGATCTCGCCTTCGAGGTCGCCGAAATGGCGCCGCATGATTTCGCCAGCGGTCGCGCTTTTTCCGCCGCAGGAGAGACGGCCGTCGTTTAGCTTGATTTCCTCGGCCGGCGCCTCGAAGACGTCGGCCGCGAGCGCCACGAGCTTTGCGCGTGCGTCGCGCGCCGCCGCCTGGACCGCCTGCCCCATGACCGTGATCGCGCTGCTCGCGTGCGTGCCGCGGTCAAACGGCGTGAACGCCGAGTCGAGCGGCGCGACCTGGATCTTCTGCGGCGGCAGCGACAGCTCCTCGGCGACAACCTGCATGAGCGCGGTGCGCACGCCCTGGCCGATCTCGACCGAGCCCAGAAACAGCAGTGCGCTGCCGTCGATCAGGATCTGCACCATCGCGTTGGCTTCTTTGTTGACGCCGCCGCCGTCCTTGACGGCGCAGGCGATCCCTTTGCCGCGCCGCACGCCCGCGGCCGTGGGCGGCGTGGGCTTTTCGCCCCAGCCGATCGCGCCCGCGATGCTCTTGAGCTCGCTTTTCAGATCACAATCGATCGGAATATTGCCGGCGGTATACGGCTCGCCTTTGTCCAGGAGATTCTTCAGCCTCAGCTCGACGGCGTCGATGTTGAGCGCGCGCGCGATGGTGTCGGCTTGCGATTCGTATGCGAACGACACCTGCGGCCCGCCGAAGCCGCGGAAGGCGCCGCCGGGAACTTTATTCGTGTAGACGCAGTAGGCGTCGGTCCGCACGTGCGGAATCCTGTACGGGCCGTGCGCGCGATAGCCGGCGCGCTCGGTGACGGTCGGACCGGAATTGGCGTAGGCGCCGCCGTCGAAATAGATTTCGCAGCGGCGCGCGACGAACGTGCCGTCGTTCTTGACGCCGGTGGTGATCGTTACCTTCGCGCTCGGATCGGAGAGCGTCTTGAACGTCTCTTCCGCGCTCACGCGAAGGCGTACGGGCCGCTGCGCGAGGCGCGACAGCGCGACCGCGAGCGCCTCGTACTTGACGCCGCTCTTCGCGCCGTAGCCGCCGCCGACGTAGGGCACGATCACGCGCACGCGGCTCTGCGGCAGGCCGAACATGCGCGCGATCTCCATGCGCAGCGGGAACGGCGTCTGCGTCCCACTCCAGACCGTGATCTCCTCGCCGCGGTCGTCGGCGACGCAGGCGTGCGACTCCATGGGATAGTGCTGCGCACCGGCGAGATCGTAGGTCTCGGTGAAAACGCGGTCGGATTCCTTTAAGCCGCGCTCGACGTCGCCGCGCTCGTAATGGAAATGATAGAAGATATTTGTCGCGTCGTGGCGCACGACGCTCGCGCCGTAGCCGTAGCGGGGATCCTTACGCGCGGGATTCTCGTCGTGGATCACCGGCGCGTATTGGGCGAGCGCCGCGTCGACGTCCAGCAGCGCCGGCAGCTCTTCGTAGTCGACCTCGATGGCGGCGAGCGCCTCATCGGCAATTCGTTCGTCGGTCGCGGCGACCGCGGCGACGACGTCGCCGATGTAGCGCACCTTGTCCAGCGCGACGATCGGCTGGTCCTTGATATAGGTGCCGTAGCACGGTGCCCCCGACATGAGGTTCTCGCGCGTGAGCACCGCGACCACCCCCGGCAGCGCCTGGGCGCGGCGCGCGTCGATGCGGACGATCTTCGCGTGCGCGTAGGAACTGCGCAGGATTTTCCCGTGCGCCATGTTCGGGAGCTTCAAATCGCTCGCGTACACGGCGCGGCCCGTGACTTTTTCCCGGCCGTCGATGCGCGGCACGCTCTGGCCTACGGTCCCCAGCACGTCTCAACCCTTAATTCTTGTTTTTATATAGAGCGTCGATAAAGCCACTCTCGTCGAATTCCCTGAGGTATTGCAGCTCCGTGAACTCCTCCGGCTTGGCCGTGGCCGCGCGCGGATAGACCTTTACCAGCGAGTCGAGCACAGTCTTGATACCGGCGTTCGTCGGATACTGCTTGCGCGGCAGGATGTTCTCGCCGGTCGTGATGTCGTAGCTTTTTTCCAAAAGCTGCCGTTCTTTGGTCTGCCGGAGATACTTGGCGAGCGTTCGGATTGCCGCCTCACGGTCGGTTTTCAAGAGATGCACCGCTTCGAGATGTGCTTTGATAAAGCGCCGCATGACGTCGGGATTCTGCTTGGCGAATTTCCGCGTCGACACCACGCTGTTATAAGGAAGCGGCATGATGGCGTCGGTCAAGATGGTATAGCCTTCGCGCTCCGCGGCGAAGCTCGTCGGCGGGCTGAGCAGCGTCGCCTGGATGCGCCCGGTGCGCAGCGCGGCGAGGCGCTCGGGCGTCCCGCCAACCACCAGCAGCGTCACGTCGTTACGGCTGAGCCCGAGCTTCTGCAGCCCGTAAAGCGTCGCGGTTGTCGCCGAGCCGACGACGCTCGCGATGCCGACGATGCCGCCTTTGAGATCTGCGGCGGATTTGATCTTGGGATTCGCGACCAGCGAATAATCCGTGGCGACCTCGCCGGCGGCGACCATCACCGCGTCGGAGCCGGCGAGATTGCTCGTGATCGCGGCAGAGCCTCCCATGAAGGCGATGTTCACCTCGTTCGCGACGACCGCCATCACGGCGACGTTGCCGGTGACGCGGATGAGCTGCACGTCGAGGCCGTTCTTGGCGTAGAGGCCGCTCTCTTTGCCGATCCACACCGGCAGCGCGCCCGGACTATCGGAGGAATAGCTGAGCTTGAGGCCCTGCGCATGCGCGGCCGCGGCGGAAGCGAAAAGAAAAAATGCAAGTGCGAAATACTTCAACGCGGTCATGTCGGACAAGAAGCTACCGTTTGCCGGATTTGCCCGGCCGCTTGAGGAATTCGTCCAGCTCTGCGGCGAGATATTTCTTCTTCTGCTCGACGAAGTCCGCTCCCTGCGGCACATTTATGCCGCGCGCGCGGCTGTATTCGGCGTTGCGCTCGTGCTCGCCGGCGACGGCGTTCTTCGCCTGCTCCACAAGCTCATCGGACCAGAGCCCGAGCGAGTAGCCGTGCCACGGCGGACGCGGCGTGAGCTTGGGCAGGCCGAGCTCGTCCCAGATTTTCCGCGCGGCTTCCATGTACTCCCGCGCGGGCAGCGCGACCGGCGGAAAGTCCGCCTTCAGCGTCGCGTCGACGAGCAGCGTGGAATCCGTGACATCATAGTGCTCGCCGTCGGCAACGTAGCGGATCGGGTTCCACGGCAGCGGCCGGTTCGGCACGATGCGCATGTCGCGGTGCGGCTGCGAGCGGTTGGCGATCGCCCAGAAGAGCGACATCGGGTCGTGCGGGTCGATGTCGGAATCGACCGCGACGATGATCTTGTGGATGATGCGTGAGGGCAGTAGCGCCTCCAGCGCCGCCCATTTCTGCTCCGGCTTCGCCTTGTCCATCTGCACGACGGCGACCTGCCGATTAAGCAGGTCTTCGTACAGCGCGACACGGAGCACCGCCGGGCCGACGGTTTTCTGCAGATGCTTTAGTGCCAGCGTCTCGTAGGCGGACTGCTTGATCTTACTCGATTCGCTCGGCGTCAGCTGGCTCAGCATCGAAATGTAAACGGGATTTTTCCGGTGCGTGATCGCCGTCACCTCGAAGAGCGCGTTCAAATCGCCGGGATCGACGTAGCCGTGCGCCTCGCCGAACGGGCCGTCGGGCTCGAGGTAATCGGTTCGGAATCGCCCCTCGACCACGATATCGGCCTCGGCGGGCACGTCGAGGTCGACGGTCTTACATTTGACGACTTCGAGCGGCTCGCCGCCCAGCGCGCCAGCCAGCGCCACCTCGTCGACACCGAACGGCACCGGCTGCACGGCGGCATAGGTGATCGACGGCGGGCCGCCGATGACGATCGCGGCTTCGAGCGGCACGCCCTTTTTGTTGCACTTCTCCCAATGGACGGCGCTGTGCTTGAGGCTGCCCCACATGACACCGGTCTTGGCCGCGCCCTTCACCTGCGCGCGGTAAACGCCCATGTTGCGCACGCCGGTCTCGGGGTCTTTGCTGATCCAACAGCCGGCGGTGAAGTACGGCGCGTTGTCGAAGCCCGGCGTCGAGATCGGCACCGGCAGCTTGTAGAGACCGCCGACGCGCTTCAGCTCTTCGCCCTGGTAGACGACTTCCTGCACGGCGCCGCTCTTGGCGGGCACCGGCGGCAGCGGCTTGTCGAGCGCGCGCGACCAGATCGCTTCGACCTCTTCCTCTTTGCAGTTGAGCCCGAGCGCGTAGATTTTCTGCGAGCCCGCGAGTCCGCCGATCAAGACCGGGATGTCGTATTTCTTTCCCTTTGCGTCGTTAATATTCTCGAAAAGAAACGCGCGCCGTTCTTCTTCGTCGAGGCCGCGGAACTGCCAGCGGACGAGCGGATGCATCTCGGTGTCTTTGTTGATCGGCCGCGTGACGCGGTAAAGCAGACCGGCGCGGTCGAGCGCGGCGATGTATTCCTGAAGGTTGCGATAATAGGCCATGTTGCCTCTAGCTTCGGATGTGCCCTGCTGACGATGCGCGCGGAGAAGAGCGAGGCCGGCGCCGGGAAAAACGGGCGCTCGTTAGAGCCGGTTCATTTTTCCTATGATCGGCACCTTTATCATGAACTCTATTCGATGATCAACGCGGTGGGAACGGCAAAATGCCGCTGTATTTTTTCACCACCTGGTCGAACAGGTCGCGGCCGGTGCGCGAGACCTTCGGAAACTTCTCGCGCCACGCGAACGGCCGCACGGCGTAAAAAATCGCGCGGCTGTTGCTGTGATCGCGCGCGGCCCTTTTCTCCGGCGGCATGCGCGGGTCGAGCGGCGTCGACCAGCAGCCGTCGATCGTCTCGATGTCGGTCGCGGGATCGACGCGGGTCATCATCGCCCAGAGCACTTCCTTGAGATTTGTCGGATCGATGTCCTCGTCCACGACGACGACATAGCGCCCGTGGCGGGCGGCCGCCGAGCAGGCGATCACCGCGTGCGCCGCCTGGCGCGCGTGGCCGGCGTAGCGCTGGCGGATGGCGACGACATACAGGTAATTCGAGTGCGCGTAGACGCCGACGACGTCCTGGATGCCGGCGCTCTCGAGCTGATCCCATAAAAGACCGGCGCGGAGATTCAAATCGAAGCGCACCGCACCCGGCCAGAGCGGCGCCTCGTCGTCGAGGATCGGATCGTTGCGATGATAAATTGCCTTTACTTTGACGACCGGCTGCGGCTCTCCGGTGCCGACGGTGCCGCCCGAATAATAGCCGGTCCATTCGCCGAACGGCCCTTCGTCGCGCGCCTCTTCGCGCGGCGGCGGCACGAAGCCTTCGATCGCGATCTCGGCGTGCGCGGGAATCGGCAGGCCCGTGACCGGGCCTCGAAAAACTTCGAGCGGCTTGCCCCGGAGCCCGCCGAGCACATCGAGCTCGGAGGTCTGCCAGGGAAACTTCGTCATCGACGCCATGAACGTGAGCGGGTCCTGCCCGAACGTCGCAACGATGGGACAGCTCTGCCCCTTCTCCCAATATTTCATGCAGATCTGCCGGCCCTGCTGGCCCGGGCTGATCCATAAGCCGAGCAGATCCGGCGCGTGCACCTGCATGCGGTAGGTGCCCATATTAATGTAGCCGCTGTCGGGATCGGCGTTGATGATCACGTCGCCGGTGCCTATGTAACGGCCGCCGTCGGTCTCATGGCTCCTGAGGACGGGGAACTTCAGGAAATTAACTTCCTTTCCCGTCATGATGTTTTCCATGACCGGCGCGCGGCCGACTTCCATCGGCGGAAGCGGCTTCGCCGAGCGGATCTTTTTCGACGCGAGACGCACGAGCTCGAGCTTGCTCTTGTCGTGCGGCAGGCCGAGCGCCAGCGCGACGCGCCGGAAATCGGCGTACGGCAGGCTGACGATGCGGTAGCCGCGCGGATAGCCTTTGATCTCGTCGAAGATGAGCAGCGGCGGCTGGGGAATCAGTTCGGCGGTCGCCTCGATCAGTGCACCGATCTCGAGGTTCCAGTCGGCGCCGGTGATCTCCTTCCAGGCGCTCATCTGCTTCGCCGCCGCGATGTATTGGCGGAGATCGTCGAATACCTGTGCTTCCATTGCTCCCTCCGAGAAGCTTAGAGCGCGAGCTTGCCGCCCATGTACTCGAGAACGTTGCCGCCGAGAATCTTCTGCTTGGTCTCGGCCGAGATGTTCGTGAGCGCTTTGACGTGCGCGGCGGTGTCCAGGTGCCCATCGTCGTGCGGATAGTCCGACCCGAAGAAGAGCCGCTCTTCGCCGAGCTCTTCAAGGACCCGCGCCAGGCGCTTGCCGTCCTCCTCCAACAACAAATCGTCGACCACGAAGTAAAAGCGATCGAAATATTTATCGATCGCGCCGGTGAGCATGTCCTGCAAATATCCGATCTGGTCGACGTTCTCCGCGATGCGGTGCTTCAAGTTGACGGCGAACTCCGCGCCCGCCTCCAGAAAGGCGAAGTTGAGCTCGGGGAACGAGTCGAGCAGCCCGCCGAAGATGAGATTGACGATGTTCGTGCAGTATTCGAACGGCTGCGAGAGAATGCGGCGCCCCGCGGTGCCGTCGGAGCCGAGAATTGCCAGGCGCTCCTTGCCGACGAACGGACCGGCGAAGCTCCCGATATGCACGATGACGCCGCGCACGCCGAGGTCGCGCGCGCGATCGTAAAGATTCCACCAGTGCGGATCCGCGAGGTCGATGCCGTTCCAGTTGGTCGGCATCAAGAAGGTATGCATGCCGAGATCCTTGACGCAGCGCTCGAGCTCCTTCATCGCCGCGCGGGTATCCTGCAGCGGCAGCTGCGGCGCGCCGGTGAACGTTTTCGGATACCGCTTCATGAACGTCTCGTAGATGAAATTATTCGACGCGCGGATAAACGCCGAGCCGGGATCAGCATCGATGTAACTGAACATGCCCACCGTCCCCGCGGAGACGAATTGGTAGTCGATTCCCGCTTCTTTTACCTGCTCGTAGCGCAGGTCGGCGTCGTACTCCGCCGCGCGCCAGGCCGATTTGCCTTCGCGGTTCGAGACCTCCCGCTCGCCGGCGGTTAGCACGCTGACGATTTTATTGTCGAAAATACGGCGAATATTGCCGCGCGAATCGGTGAAGGCGTGCGGCCGCAAATGCTCGTACTCCGCCGGGATCACGTAGTCCTCCCGCCGCGGCCGCGAATGCGAATCGAGATCGATCACTAACATCGTCGTTCTGCCTCCTTCACGAACCAGTTTGATCGAGGTGAAAAAATACTTTCTAGCGCGGGCAGACTGCGGTGTCCAATATAGTTTTCAAATTACACTATTAAGAACTTTAATATAAACTTCGAATGTCCTATACTTCCGCTATGGATACCTACCGCCTCCAGGTCTTTCTCGAATGCGCGCGCCTGAAAAACTTTTCCCGGGCCGCGGAAGCGCTGCACTTGAGCCAACCCTCGATTTCCCTGCACGTGCGCGCGCTG
>DATFWH010000184.1:0-8826 GCA_035259465.1 Binatia bacterium | reverse complement strand
GCTCGCGATCGATCGTTTGAAAGTCCGGCGCATCAATGTCAACGGATCGCTGCCGCCGGGTGTCTATGCCAAGGACGTGATTCTCAATATCATCCGCAGGCTCGGCGTCGCCGGCGGCAAGGGCTTCGCCTACGAGTACGGCGGCGCGGTGCTCGACCGCATGAACATGGAAGAGCGCATGACCGTGTGCAACATGAGCATCGAGGGCGGCGCGCTCGTGGGCTACGTCAATCCGGATCAGACGACGTTCGACTTTCTCCGCGGCAGGGAATTCGTCCCGAAGGGCGAGGCGTTCGACCGCGCGGCCGCCTATTGGAAGTCGGTGGCCTCGGATGCAAACGCGCATTACGACGACGTCGTCGATCTCGAAGGCGCGAGGCTCGAGCCCACGGTGACGTGGGGCATCAATCCCGGGCAGGCGGTGGGGATTTCCGAGAAGCTGCCCCAGCCGGAAGAGTTTGCCGATCCCGAAGGCGCGCGCAAGGCCTACGAGCACATGGGCTGGAACCCCGGCGCGCCGATCCTCGGCACGCCGATCAACGTCGCCTTCGTGGGCTCGTGCACCAACTCGCGTCTCAGCGATCTGCGCGCCGCCGCCAAAATCGCGCAGGGCAAACGCGTCGCGCCGGGCATTCGCGCGCTCGTCGTGCCCGGCTCGGCCGAGGTGAAGACGCTGGCGGAGAAGGAAGGACTGCACAAAATCTTCGCCGCCGCCGGCTTCGAATGGCGCGAGGCGGGCTGCTCGATGTGCCTCGCGATGAATCCCGACCGCCTGCAGGGACGCGAGATCTGCGCGTCGTCGTCGAACCGCAACTTCATCGGCCGGCAGGGGAGCCCCGGCGGCCGCACGCTGCTGATGAGCCCGGCGATGGTCGCCGCCGCAGCGCTCAACGGCAAGGTCGTCGACGTGCGCGAATATTTAGCGTGAGATTATGAGCAACGATTCGAAAATCACCCGCGTCGCCGGCCGCGCCATCGTCGTGCGCGGCAACGACATCGATACCGACCGCATCATCCCCGCGCGCTACTTGAAGGAGCCGACGTTCTCGCGCATGGGCGATTATCCGTTTTTCGACGAGCGCTTCGACGCCGCCGGCAAGCCGAAGCCGCATCCGTTCAACGATGCGAAGTTCAAGGGCGCTTCCGTCCTTTTCGTCAATAAAAACTTCGGCTGCGGCTCCTCGCGCGAGCACGCGCCGCAGGCGCTCTATCGCTTCGGCATCCACGCCGTCGTCGGCGAGTCGTTCGCCGCGATCTTCGCCGGCAACTGCGTCATGATCGGCATGCCGACGGTCGCCGTCGGCGAGCGGGAGATCGAGGAATTGATGCGCCTCGCCGACTCGAAGCCCGAGACGACGTTCGCGCTCGACGTGGAGAAGAAGCGGCTGTCCTATGACGGCAAGTCGATCGCCGTGGACATTCCCGAGACCTACCGCAGGGCGCTAGTCGACGGCTCTTGGGACTCCACCGGAATGCTCCGCGCCAATCTCGAGAAGGTCAAAGCCACGGCGGCGAAGCTGCCGTACATGAGCGGCTTCAGGTCCTGACGCAGCATTGCAAGCCCGCAGTTCATTCCGTTACGCTGAGCGCTTGAGGAACAGCTCCGCAGCGCAAATACTTTTTTTACCGCGGCGCCGCCGTGCGGCAGTTTCACGCTTCGTCGTTCTTTGCGCCGCGCTATTCTCGGCGATCGTCTTCGCGGC
Organism: Binatia bacterium; assembly: GCA_035259465.1. Classification (GTDB taxonomy): domain Bacteria; phylum Desulfobacterota; class Binatia; order UBA9968; family UBA9968; genus JAJPJQ01. The sequence goes on along the minus strand of DATFWH010000184.1, from coordinate 7,123 downwards.
CGACAGCCCGCCCCAGTTCAAGAACTACACGCCGAAGTACCGGCCTTTCGACAAGGGAGAGCACGCCGTCTATCAGGCGACCTGGCTGGGCGTGCCGGTGGCTTCGGCGGCGATCGATATGCGCCCGGTCGTCACCGACGGGAAAAAGAGCTATCACGCTACGGTCAAGGCCGACTCGTGGCGCGGTCTCGATTGGATCTTCAAGATGCGCGACGTCATCGAGTCCACCTTCGACGCCGAGACGCTCCATCCGCTGCGCTTCTCTTTCATCCAGCGCGAGAACAAGAAGGCGAACGATACCATCGCCACCGTCGATCCGGCGACGCACAAGTGGACGGTTCAGCGAAAGGAGAATAAGAAGCGGCGCGACTTCGAATTCGAATCCCCCTACGCGCTCGACACAGTCTCCGCCGTCTACCTCGCGCGCAGCCTCGAATTCAAAGCCGGCGACTCGTTCCAGCTCGAGGTCTTCGGCGGCAAAAGCCGCTATCTCGTCACGCTCGACGTCGTCGGCAAAGAACGGGTCTCGGTCAAGGGCAAGCAGTACGAGGCTTTCAAAATTATTCCGAAAGTCGCCGACCTCAGCAAAACGGGTTACGCCAAGCGTGTCCGCCAGGCGACCGCCTGGATAACGGCCGACGAGCAGCGGCTGCCGGTCAAGATGTCGGCGCAGGTGTTCGTCGGCAGCGTCAACATCGAGCTCGCGGAGGAAGCCGGCGGTTAGCGCGTCCGGTCCGGCTGTGGTATCATTGGAGCCCGGCGGGTTGCGACATGAGCAAAAAGCGAATTCTCCTGGTCGAGGATAATCCGGCGACCGTCGACGTCGTCCAGAAGGAGCTCGAATTCCTGGGCTACGACGCGATCACCGCGGACACGGGCGACAAGGCCGTCGCGATGGCCGAGGAGCAACTGCCGGATCTCATCATCATGGACATCTCGCTACCCGGAATGGACGGCCTCCAGGCGACCGCTCTCATACGGAAAAATCCTAAAACTCAGTCGATTCCGGTCCTCGCCGCGACCGCCCGAGCGCTTCCCGGCGACCGTGAAAAATGCATACAGAGCGGCTGCACCGACTACATCGCCAAGCCTTTCACGCATCGCGAGCTCGGCGCCGCGCTGAAAAAAATTCTCCAGGAAGACTAGACCGAGCGGGTGTTTCCACCAATCCCGTGGTCGTGCGATAATATCTCCATGGCGAAAGTCGTCGTTTACACCACGCAGATCTGCCCGTACTGCGTGCGCGCGAAAGCGCTGCTGCGCTCGAAACATCTGGAATTCGAAGAGATCGACGTCGCCCGCGACGCAAAGCTGCGCGAGGAGGCGATCCGCCTCTCCGGCGGACGGCGCACCGTGCCGCAGATTTTTATCGACGGCCGTTCGATCGGCGGCTACGACGAGCTTTACGAGATGGAACAGTCCGGCGAGTTGGACCGTTTAATCAGCGGGGCAGGGGAGACCGCGTGAGCAGGGGATGAAAAAAATTGGAGGCGGCGAGCGGATTCGAACCGCTGCATCGAGGTTTTGCAGACCTCTCCCTTAACCACTTGGGTACGCCGCCTTTCGTTTCACGGTAACATAGATTTTCCGCCGCTTTCAACCTGCGCAAGTCGATGAAAACGTTGACAACTCGGGCCGAAACAAGTAATTAATCAACAAATTCGGAGTCTTCACAGCTATGGCGACGATGATCACAAGCGAGTGCATCAACTGCGGGGCATGCGAGCCCGAATGCCCCAACAACGCGATCAGCCAGAGCGAAGAGCTCTACGTCATCGATCCGCTTCTCTGCACCGAATGCGTCGGCTTTCACGACTACGAAGCCTGCGCCGCGGTGTGCCCCGTCGACTGCTGCGTGACCGATCCCAACAACGTCGAGGGCGAAGGCGCGCTTATCGCGCGCGCCAAGACAATCCATCAAGACGTCGCGTTTCCCGACAACTTCGAATCGCGCTTCCGTAAAGCCGCCGGACAGCCGGCGGCAGCGCCCGCCGCGAAACCGGCCGCCGCAGCGCCGGCTCCGGAAGCGAAGCCGGCGCAAGCCCCAAAGCCCGCGGCTGCCGCTCCGGCGCCCGCGCCGAAACCCGCGCCGGCGCCGAAGGTCGAGGTCAAGGCGCCGCGGCCGGAGAAACATTTTCCCGGCGAGGTGCCGGGAAGCTTCGACGAGGTGCTCTCGCGCGTGAATCAGCGCGCGCCGCTCGGCACGCCGCTCATGAGAACCGCGCTGTTCCTCGCGCAGCCCGTTCTGGGCGCGCTGCCGCACCGCGACAAAATCGCGCTGGAGAAATCGGTCGGCAGCTCCTTCGCTTTCAGCGCCGGCGGCTCGACCGCGCTCAATATCCTGCACAATATCGTTCTTTTTTATCCGATTCTTTTCATGGCGATCGGCGTCGCCGTGAACGGGCCGAGGATTCTTTTCAGCCAGGATATCAACAGCTACATTCTCATCGGCATCCTGCTCGGCGTCGTCGAAGGCGTGTACCGTCTCAAAGACGGCATCTTTCACGCCAAGCCGGTCGAGGAAATCGATTTTCGGCCCGCGTGGTACGGCGTGCCGCTATCGATCGCGCTGAAGCCGCTGCTCGCGCGCCGGCACGGCACGCTGCGCGACTTGCCGATTCCGGTCGACGGATTTTATGCCCGCGGCTTCGTCGACAAGCTCGAGCGCGAGCGCCGCTACGGTAACGTTTACACGCTGCAGGATTGGGGCGACGCGTATTTTTTACGCCTGGAATTTCCGACCTGCGTTCCCGACGTCGGCGTGCCGGAGACGACCGATCTTCCCGAGGAGCTGCCGGACTACGATTACGACCTGGCGCTGAAGAACGGAAACTTCGTAATCAAGGGCAAGGTCGTGGATGAGAGAATCCGCAAGATCACCAGCAGCGTCGGCGCTTTTCCCCCCGAATTCACGACGGTGGTGCCGCTCAAAGAAAAAGTCCAGGGTTTCTCGCACCGCTTCGGAGACAAGCTTCTCGAGATCCTGCTATTAAAGCAGCCCGCGCGTGCCGGCGAGGGGAGCCCACATCTCTAAGCCCAAACTAGATACCAACGCATTCATCGACAAACCACGCAGGGTGGAGCGCGCGTTTCCGCGCACGGCGCCGAATCTTCGCTTCCGCCCGATGGAATCCGCCGATCTCCCGGAGATCCTGGAGATCGAGCGCGCGTCCTTTGCCTTTCCCTGGAGCGCGAGCTTCTTCGTTCAGGAGCTGAAGGTCGCCTGCGCGCGCTCGCATCTCGCGCTCATCGACGGCGGCGCGGTCGGCTACGTCATCTATTGGCTGTTGCCGCGCGAGATCGACATCCACAATCTCGCCGTCGCGCCGGCTCAGCGCCGCTGCGGTATCGGCCGCGCGCTGCTCCAGGCCGTCATCGCGGACGCCAAGCGCCAGAAGCTCGCCCGCGTGACGCTCGAAGTACGAAAATCGAACGAGGCGGCGCAGCGGCTCTACCACGCGCTCGGCTTCGCGGCGAAAGGGGTGCGCAAGGGCTACTACTCCGACGACGGGGAGGACGCGCTCGTGATGGCGCTCGAGCTGGAGGACCGCTGATATTTCATGCATTACATGAAGATTAATACTCAACTATTACATGAGAATTAATCTATAAGTTACTAAATCTTCATTGACTCCATATTGACACCCCTGCGTCTCTTGACCCTCCTGCGCCTGCCGTGTATATTAAATAATCGTTCGAGAATTGTTAGCGGCCTGTATGTTAGGCCGCTAAATTTTTTGCACATCAACAGGGTTAAACGGGATTGTGGCTGCGCTAAGGCACACACGCGAACCATCGATGTTCGCCCGCCGACTTTGCCCCTCCTCCACGTTCTTCTTACATATTAGCCACTCGATTCCGAGTGTCCCGACCGTCGGATGTGCCCCAATCTTTTTAGGAGGGAGCCATGTTTAAAGTCGGCGAGAAAGTGGTTTACCCAGCGCACGGCGTAGGGCAGATCGAAGCGATCCGCACGCAGGTCATCTCCGGCACGGAAAAAAGATTTTACATGCTGAGAATTCTCGACAGCGACATGAAGATCATGATCCCTGTCGACAACGTCGACTCGGTCGGGTTGAGAAAAGTCATCGACCGCAACATGGTATCCCAAGTCTACAAAGTCCTCCGCCAGAAAAAAATCGAAAGCGATCAGCAAACCTGGAACCGCCGCTACCGCGAGTACACCGAAAAGATCAAGACGGGATCGATCCTCGAGATCGCCAAAGTGCTGCGCGACTTGTTCGTCTTGAAAGGGGACAAGGAGCTTTCGTTCGGCGAGCGCAAGATGCTCGACACCGCCAAGAATCTCCTGGTGAAAGAGCTCTCGATCGCGCGCTCGCACTCCGAGGACAAGATCATGGAGGAGCTGCGCCATATCTTCACGCATTGATTTGCCGGCTCCGACAATCTACAGTTTTTTACGGCCGGGGGAATTTCCCCCGGCTTTTTTATTTTAACGAGGCCCGATGCGCATCAACGCCGTGATCGTCGCCGCGGGAGAGGGAAGGCGGATGGGCGCCGGCGCGCCGAAACCGCTGCTCCCGCTGCTCGGCCGACCCGTCCTTCTCCACACGCTCGCCGCTTTCGCGGCGTCGCGGGTGGGCAAGGCGATCGTCGTCACGGCGGAAAAAAACCGCGCGCGCTTCGAGCGCGTGCTCCGCGCGAGCGACCTCGGCAGCCTCGAATGGACGCTGCAAAACGGCGGGCCGCGGCGGCAGGATTCGGTCGCGCGCGGTCTCGATGTGGTCGATACCGACTGCGAGATCGTCGTCGTCCACGACGCCGTGCGGCCGCTGGTGTCGCCCGAGCTCATCGATCGCTGCATCGACGCGGCGGCGAAAGAAGGCGCGGCGGCCGCCGGGGTGCCGGTCGCCGACACGATCAAGATCGTCTCGCCCAGGCGGCGCATCGAAGGCACGCCGCCGCGCGACGCGCTGTGGGCGATCCAGACGCCGCAGGCGTTCCGCGTCGAGCTGCTGCGCGAAGCGCACCGCGGCGCTGAGACCGCCGGCGTCGAAGCGACCGACGACGCGATGCTGGTGGAGCGGCTGGGCAAGAGCGTCGTGGTAGTGGAAGGGGACCGGCGCAATATCAAGATCACGACGCCGGAGGATCTCGCGCTCGCCGAAGCGCTCCTCAGCCGGCCTCCCGGCAAGCCATAGACGCGCAGCGCGCCGCTGCGATTATCTTTCTACTCTTTCGCGGGTAAAACCAGACGGTAGCCGATGCCGCTCTCGGTGCGCAGGAGCTTGTCCTTCGCGCCGGGCGTCTCGATCTTCTTCCTCAGATGCGTCATGTAAACGCGGAGGTACTGCGACTGCTCCTCCGCGTTCGGCCCCCAGACCTCGCGCAGGATATGCTTGTGCGTGACGACCTTGCCGGCGTGCTGCGCGAGAATCTTCAACATGGCATATTCGGTCGCGGTGAGCTTGATCTCCTTGCCTTTGACAGTGACCGTGTGCGCGGCGAAGTCGATGCCGAGATGCCCGGCGCGGAAATAGGGCTCGTCTTTTTCCGAGCCGACGCGGCGCTGCACGGCGCGCAGGCGCGCGAGCAATTCGGCGGCCTCGAACGGCTTCTGGATATAATCGTCGGCGCCGGCGTCGAGCGCGGCGACCTTGTCGTCGGGCCGGTCGCGCACCGAGAGCACGAGAACGGGCACCCGGCTCCACTCGCGCAGGCGCTTCAGCACCGCGACGCCGTCGAGCTTCGGCAGGCCGAGATCGAGCAGCACCACGTCCGGCCGGCGGAGCGCGATGTCGGCCAGTCCCTGCTCGCCGCTCTCCGAGTCGAGCACGCGATAGCCGTCCGCTTCGAGCACCACGCGCGCGAGGCGCCGGATCTGCACCTCGTCGTCGATGATGAGCGCCGTGGCTTTCTCGCTCATGCAAGCTCTCCCAGCTCGGCGCGCATCGTCTCGACCGGAATTTCGAGCGTGAACTCGGCGCCTCCGGATAAGCGGTTGGCGGCGCGGACCCCGCCGCCGTGCGCGCGCACGAATCCTTCGACGATCGAGAGGCCGAGCCCCGTGCCGCCGGTGCGCGCGCCGGGCGCGCGGTAGAATTTTTCGAACACGCGGCGCAGGTCGCCGTTTTGCAGCCCCGGTCCTTCGTCGAGAACCGACAGCAGCAGCCGGCCTTCGCTCACGCGCGCGCGGACGGTGATTTTGGTCCCGGCGCCGCTCCACGCGGCGGCGTTGAGAAGAATATTCGAGAGCGCCTGCTCGATCAACGGCTGATCGAGCTTCACGATCGGCAATCCGTCCGTGCCCTCGACTTCGACGTTGTGCGCGGCGAGCGCGTCGCCCGCGAGCGCGATCGCCTCGTGGATCAAGTCGCCCGTGTCGCACCAATCGAGCTTCGGCTCGATCACGCCCGCTTCGATCCGCGTCATGTCGAGGAGATTGTCGATGACGCGGCGGAGCCGCCGCACGGCGGCGCGCATCTCCCCAAGCGTCGCCGTGGGCTTTTCGCCGCCGATCTGCCGCTCGAGGCCGTCGATTCCCGCCTGCACCGCCGCGAGCGGCGTCTTGAGCTCGTGCGATACGCTGTCGAACAGCGCGCGGTAGAGCCGCTGCGACGTCTCGATGATCTCGGCGTATTTGAAGGCCTCGATGAAATGGTCCTTCTCCAGAATCGTGCCGATGAGCGCGGCGAAGGCTTCGAGCAACTCGCGCTCCGCGAGATCGAAAGACTTGCCTTCGCCGGCAGTCACCGAGAGGACGCCCATGACCGCGGTGCGCGCCTGCAGCGGCAGATGCAGCGCGACGGAATCGGGCAGTGTATCCGTGAATCGTCCGGCGGGCGTGCGGTGGCCGAAGGCCCAGACGGCGACGCTTTTTTCCTTCTCGGAAAGAGCCAAAGAGCTCGCCCGATGCGCTTCCTGCGAGAGCGTGTGGTCGGGGAGTCGAAGGAAGAGCGCGCACTTGCCGCCAAAGATCGAATCGATCAGGCGCACGGCGGCGCGGAGGCCGGAGTAGAGGTCGGGCGCGAGCGCCGCCTGATGGGCGAGGTCGTAGAGCGCCGCGGTGCGGCGCTCGCGCCCCCGCTCGGCCGCTTCGCTCGCCCTCAATCGGCTCGTGACATGGCCCATCGCGAGCGCGACGATGAACAGGATGGCGAAC
>DATFWH010000183.1:0-6191 GCA_035259465.1 Binatia bacterium | reverse complement strand
CGCAGTCGCCGCACGGGTCGGCGATGAACATGCCCTGCCCGCCGCACTGGCTGCAGGTCCGCGAGACGGTGAAGAAGCCTTGCTGAAAGCTCACCTGCCCGCGGCCGCGGCAGGTCGGGCAGGTCTTCGCCGATGTGCCGGCTTTGGCGCCGCTGCCGTGGCAGGCCTCGCAGGCGCTGTGGCGCGGGACTTTGATCTTTTTTTCGACGCCGAAGACGGCCTCCTCAAAAGCGACCTCGAGATTGTAGCGGAGATCGTCGCCGCGGCTCCTCCTCCGCCGCGTGCCGCCGCCGCCGAAGAATTCGCCGAAGATATCGCCGAAGATATCTTCGAAGCCCGAGGCGTGGAAATCGAAACCGCCGGGAAACGGCCCGCCGTTGCCGAACGCGGCATGGCCGAACTGGTCATACTGCGCGCGCTTCTCCGGATCGCAGAGGACGGAATACGCCTCCGAGACTTCCTTGAAGCGCTCCTCCGCGTGTTTGTCTCCGGGGTTGCGGTCGGGATGATATTGGAGCGCCAGCTTGCGGTAAACCTTTTTGATCTCTTCTTCGCCGGCGTTACGAGATACGCCGAGGACTTCGTAATAATCGCGCTTGCCGTTCAATTTAGCCCCTCGTCAAAAACAGGAAAATTTATATCTTTATATAACGGAAAAGCCCCTCTCCTCAACGTGAAAGGAGCAGGGGCTCTCCGACGGGGATATTTTCCTCCGGGATTTATTCCTTGACCTCTTCGAAATCCGCGTCTACGACGTCGTCTTTTTTCTTCGCGCCGCCTTCGCCGCCGGGCTGGCCCTGCCCGCCGTCGCCCGGCCCCTGTTGCGGGCCGCCGCCGGCCTGCTGCTTCGAAGCTTTGGCGTAGACCGCTTCGGCGAGCTTGTGCGAGGAGCGGGTGAGCTCCTCGGCCGCCGAGCGCAGCGTCTGCGGATCCTGGCTTTCCTTCGCCTTGTTCGCTTTCTGGAGCGCCTCTTCGATTTGCGTCTTGACGCCCGGCTCGAGCTCGCCGCCGTACTCGTTCAGCGACTTCTCGGTCTGGTAGATCAGCGAATCGAGCTGGTTGCGCGCTTCGGCGGCCTCCCTGCGCTTCTTATCCTCCTCCGCGTGCCCCTCGGCCTCTTTGACCATCTTCTTGATCTCTTCCTCGTTGAGCCCGCTCGAAGCGGTGATCTTGATCGACTGCTCTTTGCCCGTGCCGAGGTCCTTTGCATTGACGTGCACGATGCCGTTCGCATCGATGTCGAAGGTGACTTCGACCTGGGGCACGCCGCGCGGCGCGGGCGGAATGCCGACGAGGTCGAACTGGCCGAGCAGTTTATTGTCCGCCGCCATCTCGCGCTCGCCCTGGAAGACGCGGATCGACACGGCGGTCTGGTTGTCCGCCGCGGTCGAGAAGACCTGGCCCTTGCGCGTCGGAATCGTCGTGTTGCGCTCGATCAGCTTGGTGAACACTCCGCCCAGCGTCTCGATGCCGAGCGACAGCGGCGTGACGTCGAGAAGCAGAACGTCCTTCACCTCGCCCTTGAGTACCGCGGCCTGGATCGCGGCGCCGACGGCGACGACCTCGTCCGGGTTGACGCCCTTGTGCGGCTCCTTGCCGAAGATCTTCTTCACGCGCTCCTGCACCGCCGGCATGCGGGTCTGGCCGCCGACGAGGATCACTTCGTTGATATCGCCGGCGCTGAGGCCGGAGTCTTTGAGCGCCTGGCGGCACGGACCTTCGGTGCGTTCGATGAGATCGCCGCAGAGCGCTTCGAGCTTCGAGCGCGTGAGCTTGATGTTTAAGTGCTTGGGGCCGTTCTGATCGGCCGTGATGAACGGCAGATTGATATCGGTCTCCATCGAGGACGACAGCTCGATCTTCGCCTTCTCCGCCGCCTCTTTAAGGCGCTGGAGCGCCATGCGATCCTTGCGCAGGTCGATGCCCTGATCCTTCTTAAATTCGTCAGCGAGATAGTCGATGATGCGCTGGTCGAAGTCCTCGCCGCCGAGGAACGTATCGCCGTTGGTCGATTTGACCTCGAAGACGCCTTCGCCGAGCTCGAGGATCGAGATATCGAAGGTGCCGCCGCCCAAGTCGAAGACGGCGATCTTCTCGTCCTTCTTTTTGTCCAGGCCGTACGCAAGCGACGCGGCGGTCGGCTCGTTGATGATGCGGAGCACATTCAGGCCCGCGATGCGCCCGGCGTCTTTAGTCGCCTGTCGCTGGCTGTCGTTGAAATAGGCCGGGACGGTGATGACCGCCTCGGCGACCTTCTCGCCGAGATAATCCTCGGCGGTCTGTTTCATTTTCTGCAGAATAAAGGCGGAGATCTCCGCCGGGCTGTAGCGCTTGCCGCGGATCTCCACCCAGGCGTCGCCGTTGTCGGCCTTGACGATCTTATAGGGCAGGACCTTCATCGCCTTCTGCACCATGGGATCGTCGTAGCGCCGGCCGATCAGACGCTTGACCGCGAAGATCGTATTTTCGGGGTTGGTGATCGCCTGCCGGCGGGCGATCTGCCCGACCAGGCGCTCGCCGCTCTCGGTAAAAGCCACGACCGAAGGCGTGGTTCGGGCGCCTTCGGAGTTCGCAATGACTACGGGATCGCCCGCCTCCATAATAGCGACACAGGAGTTCGTCGTTCCCAGATCAATTCCGATCACTTTTGCCATATTTATCGCTCCTCAAAAAGATTGCAGACAAAAATTTAATGACGAATCCGCGACTTGCAAGCTGCCGGCGTTGTTTTTTTATCCCTTTGTTTCCGGCCCTTTAGCTACGACGACCTGGGCGGGGCGCAGCAAGCGATCGAGCAGGTAATAACCCTTGCGATACTCATCGACCACCTCGTTCGCATCGTGGTCGCGGCTCTCGACGTGGGCGACCGCCTCATGCTTCGCCGGATCGAAACGCTCGCCTACCGCCGAGACCTGGCTTACGCCGTGGCGTCCAAGGACCTCGAGGAAATTCTTCAGTACCAGCTCGATGCCCTCCAGCAGAGGCTTGCCGTTGCCGCCCCCTTGCGCGTGACTAAGGGCGCGCTCGAGATTGTCGAGAACGGGTAAGAGATCCTTCACCAGGCTCTCATTCGCGTAGCGGATCGAGTCCGCTTTGTCGCGCGCCGAGCGTTTTTTATAATTCTCCAGGTCGGCGGCCTGGCGCAAAAGCCGATCTTGGATTTGCTTGACTTCGGCCTCCTTCGCCTCCAGCTGCTGACGCAGATTATCGAGGTCGTCGGACGCTTCCCCGACGCCTTCGCGATTGAATTCCTTACCCTTTTCGTCATCCATCGTCATAGTCCGCAATTCTTGGTTTCTCGCCTGACCTGCGGAATTTAACCATGCGGTATCGACTGTCAAGCCGAAAAGGCGAGAAAAGCCCGATTTTTAAAAAGAATTGCGTGGTCTGGCGAAAAGTGTTAAAAACTTTTAGCATCGATGCCCGCTCCCCTGACGACTCCGGCTATCGTTCTTCGTTCCTGGTCGTTCGGCGAATCCGATAAGATCGTTTCCTTCCTTACGGAATCGCACGGAAAGCTCAGAGGTATCGCGAAAGGCGCCAAGCGCTCCCGCAAGCGCTTCGCCAACTCGCTCGAGCCTTTCTCGCTTGTCAATCTTCGCTTTCTCGACCGCTCCGCCGGTCTCGTCTTCATTCAAGGCTGCGAGCTTGTCCAGGTTTTTAAGAATCTGACGGCACGTCTCGACAAGATCGCGCAAGCGTCGTACTTCACGGAGCTTGCCGATGCGCTATCGAGCGAGCGCGATGAGAACCCGGCCCTTTTTGCCCATGTGCGGAACGGCCTCGCCTTTGTCGATGCAAATGACATCTCCGAGGTCGCGATCGCCTATTTCGAGCTCAAGCTGCTGAGCCTATCCGGCTATCAACCGGGGCTCGAGCATTGCCGCCGCTGTAAGACGGGCTGGCGCGGACGCGCCGGCCGCTGGAACTTCAGCCTGCGCGACGGCGGTGTTCTATGTCCCGGCTGCTCGGCCTTCCGCCGTGAAGTGGCGCCGCTCTCATCCGCGGCGCTGGAATTCATGGGCGAGCTGCAGCGGGCGAACGGCGAAGTCCCGGTTCATTTGAGCTCTTTTCCGGCGGACGCCCGCCGCGAGGGGCATCTGGCGCTGCTTCGTTTCATCCAGTATCAAATCGGGAAGGAGCTGAAATCCGCTCCGTTCCTCGACGCCTTTTCTACCTGAAAAGCGCGCCGTTCGTTTCTTTTTACTTTGAAAGGTTTCGCGGAAATCGTATCGAAAAATATTTTTAACGAGGAGACAGGGATATGGCTCAGAAAAAGTATGTTTACTCTTTCGGCGGAGGCAAGGCCGAAGGCAAAGCCTCGATGCGCGAACTGCTCGGCGGCAAGGGCGCCGGCCTGCATGAGATGACGCGTATCGGCGCGCCCGTGCCGCCCGGTTTTACGATCACGACCGACGTGTGCACCTATTTCTACGACCACCGCCGGCAGTATCCCAAGGGTCTCGAAGCCGAGGTCGCGGCGGCGCTCGCCCGCGTCGAGAAAATCTTGGGCCGGAAATTCGGCGACGCCGAAAACCCGCTGCTCGTGTCCGTGCGCTCCGGCGCGCGCGAGTCGATGCCGGGCATGATGGATACGGTCCTGAACCTGGGCCTTAACGACCGCACCGTCGAGGGTTTGGCGAAGCGCACCGGCAACCCGCGCTTCGCTTACGACTCTTACCGGCGGTTCGTGCAGATGTACGGCGACGTCGTGCTCGGCCTGAAGCCCGTGGAAAAGACCGAGCGCGACCCGTTCGAAGTTATCCTGGAGCGCAAAAAAGAAGCGCGCCACGCGCGCTTCGACACGGATTTGACGGCGAAGGACCTGAAAGAGCTGGTCGGCGAATTCAAAGCGGAGATCAAAAAGCGTCTGGGCAAGGAATTTCCCGACAATCCGAAGGAGCAGCTCTGGGGCGCGATCGGCGCGGTTTTCGGATCGTGGAACAACGACCGCGCGATCGCCTACCGAAAGCATTACCGAATACCGGATGCTTGGGGCACCGCCGTAAACGTCCAGGCGATGGTCTTCGGCAACATGGGGGATAACTGCGCTACCGGCGTTGCGTTCACGCGCGACCCCGCTACCGGCGACAGGCGGTTCTACGGCGAATTCCTCGTCAATGCGCAAGGCGAGGACGTGGTCGCCGGAATCCGCACTCCGCGGCCGATCGCCGAGCTCAAAGAGACGATGCCGAAGCCGTACGCCGAGCTCGACAGGATCCGCAAGGTGCTGGAGAGCCACTACAAGGACATGCAGGATATCGAGTTCACCATCGAAGACGGCAAGCTCTGGATGCTCCAGACGCGCAACGGCAAGCGCACCGGCTTTGCAGCCGTGCGGATCGCCGTCGACATGGTGGACGAAAAAATCATCGGCAAGGAGCGCGCGCTCATGCGCATTGAGCCCGACCAGCTGAACCAGCTGCTGCGGCCGATTTTCGACCCCGAGGACAAGCAGCGCGCGGCGCGCGAGAAGCGCGTCCTCGCCAAAGGCCTTCCGGCCGGCCCGGGGGCGGCGACTGGAAAGGTTGTCTTCCACGCCGAAGATGCCGAGGCATGGGCAAAACGCGGCGAACGGGTGATCCTCTGCCGCCGTGAGACCAGCCCGGACGATATCCGCGGCATGATCAACGCCCAGGCGATCCTCACCGCGCGCGGCGGCATGACGTCGCACGCAGCATTGGTCGCGCGCCAGATGGGTAAGGTGTGCGTCGTCGGCTGCGAGGCGCTGAACATCGACTACGACCGGCGCGAGATGCGCGTCGCCGATGTCATTTTGAAAGAAGGCGACTGGATCTCCGTCGACGGCAGCACCGGAGAGGTGATGCGCGGCGAAGTCAAGACCATTGACTCCGAGGTGCTGCAGGTGATTTTGACCCGCAGCCTTGACCCCAAGTCGTCGCGTGTCTATCAGCAATACGCCAAGCTCATCAAGTGGGCCGACGACACGCGCAAGATCGGCGTCCGCACCAACACCGATCAGCCGGATCAGGCGAAGGTGGCGATGGCGTTCGGCACCGAAGGCATCGGTCTCTGCCGCACCGAGCATATGTTCTTCGGCGGCGAGCGCATTCGGGCGGTCCAGGAAATGATCCTGGCCGAGGACGTCGAGGGGCGGCGCCGGGCGCTCGCGAAGCTCTTGCCGATGCAGAAGGAAGACTTCAAGGGGATTTTGGAAATCATGGGCAATC
>DATFWH010000182.1:0-4048 GCA_035259465.1 Binatia bacterium | reverse complement strand
CCGCCAAGCTCTACGCCGGCGGCGCGGAGCTCGCGCTGCTGATGCGGCACGGCCTCGTCGATCCGGAATATCTCATCGATATAAAAGGCATACCGGAGCTCGGCCGGATCGCCGCGAGCGGCTCGGCGGTCACGATCGGCGCGTGCGCCACGCACCACCGCATCGAGCGCGATCCCGCGGTCCGCGCACGGCTGCCGGCCTTCGCCTACGCCGAGTCGCAGGTCGCCAACATCCGCGTGCGCGCGCAGGGCACGCTCGGCGGCAATCTCTGCTTCAACGATCCGCATTCCGACCCCGGCACCGCGCTTTTGATCCATGAAGCGAATGTCACGGCGGCAAACGGCATCGCGCAGCGGCAGATGCCGCTCGAGGATTTCCTCGGCGAGATGTATGCGACCGCGCTCGAACCTGCCGAGCTGCTCGTAAGCGTCGACGTGCCGTTCCTGCCCGAGGGTTGGGGCAGCAGCTATCACCGCGTTCATCGCTATCAGCGGCCTACGCTCGGCGTTGCGGCAGCGGCTAGATTCGCCGGCGGGCGAATCGAAGGCGTCCGCCTTGCCGTCGGCTGCGTGAGCGCGAAGCCGAAGCGGCTTCGCGACCTGGAGCGCGAGATCATCGGCGCCGATATACAGAGCGCGCGCCGGATGATTCAGGAGAAGAAAGCGTACCTACGAGAGCTGCTGCAGCCCGTCGACGATCTGCTCGGCTCCGCGGCTTACAAGCTCTACATGACGCAGGTACTGCTCGGGCGTGTATTAGAAGACATTGGGGAAAAGAAAAGTTTCAAGTTTCAGGTTTCAGGCTTCAAGTCGGAAACCGCTGTTCCCAAACGTGAAACTAAAAACCTAAAACCTGAAACTCGCGTTTCTATCTCCCTGACCGTCAACGACGCCGCGTGGGAAGGCGAGATCCCGGTCGAAGAGACGTTGCTGGACTTCTTAAGGCAGCGGCTGGATCTCACGGGCGCCAAGCGCTCCTGCGAATCCGAAGTCTGCGGCGCGTGCACCGTCATCGTCGACGGGCTGCCGGTCAGCTCGTGCAGCTATCTCGCCTTCGAAGCGGACGGAAAATCCGTCACAACCGTCGAAGGCCTCGCCCGCGGCGATGAGCTCGATCCGCTGCAGACGGGATTCATCCGGCACTTAGGCGCGCAGTGCGGCTACTGCACGTCGGGACAGTTGACGGCGGCAAAGGCCTTGCTGCTGGACAATCCGTCGCCGAACCGCGACCAGATCGCCGAATGGCTGCGCGGCAACATCTGCCGCTGCGGCGCGTATGTGGGAATCGAGGCGGCGGTTTTGGAAGCGTCGGGTCAAAAGATCGCGAGAGCCATAAAGTGACGTGCTTGTGGAAAGCGGGAAAGATTCTCTTCATCGCAACTGTCCTATTCTCGCTCTCGCAGGCGGCAGACGCGGCGGACAAAATACGCATCTCCGTCTCCAGCCTCGACGTCGCGTTCCTCACCAGCGGGGTCGCTTACAAGCGGGGATTTTTCAAGGAAGAGGGGCTCGACGTCGAGCTCATCCGCATGAACGCCAACGTCTCCATCACCGCGTTGGCAACCGGCGACATCGACTACACGATGATCTTCGGCTCCGTCGTGCGCGCCGCGGTGCGCGGGCTGCCGATGAAAGTCGTCGCGAGCTTCATGGACAGCTCGACGCACGCGCTGATCGCCCGCCCAGAATACAAGTCGATCAAAGAACTCCGCGGCAAGACGCTCGGCGTCAGCTCTTTCGGCGCCACCGCCGACGTCGCCGCGCGCATGATGTTCCAGAAATCCGGCATCGACCCGGAAAGAGACATCAAGATCATCGCGCTCGGCTCCGACCGGGCGCGTTTCAGCGCGCTTAAAGAGGGCATCGTCGACGTCGCGGTGATCTCGCCGCCGGCCGACGTCGAGGGCAAGAAGATGGGCTTCAACGTGGTCGCGCGCGCGTACGAGATGTTCTCGTTCCCGTTCGTCGGCCTGGGCGCGAGCAACAAGAAGATCAAAGAGCGGCCCGACGAGGTTAAACGCGCGATCAAGGCGTTGATCAAAGCGAACCGCTTCATCACCGCCAATCGCGACGGTGCGGTCCAGACGCTCGCCGAATGGAGCCGATCCGACCGCGAGAGCGCGGCCGCTTCTTACGACGGCACGGTGAAAGTCTTCAACGCCGACGGCAGCATACCGGACAGCGGACTCAAGCTCGTGATCGACCAATCGAAGCAGGCGCTGAAGGTCGACAAGCCGGTCGCCCCCGAAGAAGTCGCCGATTTGGGTCCACTCAGAGAAGCGCAGAAGGAACTCGGTATCAAGGGACGCTGAACCCGGAGGGCTTAAGACCTTCGCGCAGTTGACCGCGCACGGGTGGAAGCCATAACATCGACACCAGGAGAAGAGAAAGGAGACCGACATCATGCCCGAACCGAAAATTTCCGACAAACAGATTGCGGAGAAGAAGAGCTCTTACCGCAAATGGATCGAGTCCGAGGGAGTCCCGCTGATCGAAGGCTTCTTCATGGAAGACATCAACGAGGTGCCGCTGAAACACTGGGCGCGCCTCAACGGCCCGGCCGTGCGCATCTGCCTCGAAGGCACCGGCGAGACCAACGACGCTTACATCTGCGAGATTCCGCCGGGCAAATCGCTCAACCCGCAGAAGCACATGTACGAAGAGCTCGTCTACGTCGTCAGCGGGCGCGGCGCGACGACGATCTGGAACGACGGCGGGCAGAAGCGCACGTTCGAATGGCAGGAAGGCTCGCTGTTCTCGCCGCCGCTCAACACGAACTATCAGCACTTCAACGGCAGCGGCACGCAGCCGGCGCGCTATCTCGCCGTCACGAGCGCGCCGATCATGATCAACCTGATCCACAATATCGATTTCATCTTCAATTGCCCCTACGTCTTCAAGGATCGCTTTAACTCCGAGGACGACTACTTTTCCAAGGAAGGCACGTGGTGGGCCGGGCGGGTGTGGGAAACGAACTTCGCTCCCGACGTGAAGAACCTCAACCTGATCGAATGGAAGGAGCGCGGCGCCGGCGGCTCGCAGGTGCGCTTCCAGATCGCCGAGAATACGATGTGCGGCCACGTCTCGCAGTTTCCGGTCGGCACCTACAAAAAGGCGCACTATCACGGTCCCGGCGCGCACGTGATCATCCTCTCCGGCAAAGGCTATTCGCTCATGTGGCCCAAGGGGCAGGAGATCAAGCGCTACAACTGGAAGCCCGGCAGCATGGTGGTGCCGCCGGGGGACTGGTTTCACCAGCACTTCAACTCGGGCGCGACGCCGGCCCGCTACCTAGCGCTCCGGTGGGGCAGCAAGAAATATTACGGCATCATGGGCGAGGGCGGCGGCCAGACCGACGTCGACATCAAGCTCGGCGGCCATCAGATCGAGTACGAGGACGAAGACCCGATGGTGCGCCGCCTGTTCGAGGAGGAATGCGTCAAGTCGGGCGCGCAGAGCCAGATGGACAAGTACTACAAGAAGTCCGCCTAGACTTCATGTATTACTTTAAGACTGTTCCGGCGATTGCCGTGTTGGCGGCGATCTGCTGGAGCAGCCCCGCGTTTTCCCAGACGCAGAAGAAATTCATCTTCGGCCTCGCCGGCAGCGGCGGCGGCGTCGACCTGCTGCATGTGACCAAGCGGATCGGCGCTTTCAAGCGCCACGGGCTCGACGTGGATCTGGTGCTGTTTCAGGGCGGCTCTCAGGCATTGCAAGCGCTGGTCTCCGGCGAGGTCAAGATGATCAGCGGCGGCGGCGGGAGCGCGGCGCAGCAGGCGCGCATCAAAGGCGCCGGCAACGTCCTCGTCGCGACCTACACCCCGACGATGCCGTACAGCCTGTACGTCAACCCGCGCATCAAATCGGCCAAAGATTTGAAGGGCGGCAAACTCGCGGTGTCGCGCTTCGGCAGCTCGTCCGAATTTGCCGCGCGCTTCATGCTGAAGGGCCTCGGCCTCGACCCCGCCAAAGACGTCACGCTGATGCAGATCGGCAACCAGCAGGGGCGGTTCTCGGCGCTGGTGAGCGGCGTCGTCGACGGCGCGGTC
>DATFWH010000181.1:0-4764 GCA_035259465.1 Binatia bacterium | reverse complement strand
GGGCCCGAGCCGTTCGAAGAAGCCGCGCGCCGCGTCTACTGGGACATGGCGATCTACGACAAGGAATCGATGGAGCTGCTGATCAAGCGGGTCGGCGCCGACCGCGTGCTCTTCGCGACCGAGATGTTCGGCGCGGTCAATGTGACTGATCCCAAGACTGGCCGGAACTTCGAAGACATCGTGCCGATCTTCCAGTCGATCGAGTGGCTGTCGGAAGCGGACAAAAAGAAAATCACCGAGGAGAACGCGAAGAAGGTCTTCTCAAAGGCGTTCGCGAAAGCGTAAGAGAGACGCGTAATGGCCAAAGCGATCGACGTCCATCATCACTACGTGCCGCGCGAAGTCATCGACGAGGCGCGGAAGAGCGGCAAGTCTCTCGGCGTGGACGTCGCCGCTCTCCCGAACAATCGCGTCGGTCTCGCCTTCGGCGGCGGCAAGCCGCATATGCTGCAGCCGGCGTTGATGGACGTCGAGAAGCGCCTCGAGATCATGGCGAAGGGCAAGGTCGCCGTTGCCGCACTCGAGGCGAACACCAACAGTCTCGGCTATCGCCTGACGGGCGAGCAGGGCGAAGGCTGGTGCCGGCTCTATAACGACGGCGTGCAGCAGCTGGTGAAGAAGCATCCCGACCGCTTCGTCGCGACCGCAGCGGTGCCGCTGCAAGAGCCCGCGCGCGCGGCGAAAGTCCTGCGCGACGCCGTCGGCAAGCAAAAATTCTCGGCGGTCTTCATCGGCACCAACGTCAACGGGCGCTACTACAACAGCAAGGATTTCGATCCGTTCTGGGTCGCCGCGGAAGAGACGGACGTGCTGATCGTCATGCATCCGGAGCATATCGCCGGCGCGGAGCGCATGACCGAATACGGCCTCAACGCCGTCTGTGGCAACCCGGCGGATTCGACGCTGTCGCTGGGCTATCTCATTTACAGCGGCGTCTTCGACCGCTTCCCGCGCTTGAAGCTCTGCGCGCTCCACGGCGGCGGATTTTTTCCCTATCACATGGGGCGCTTCGATCAGGAGTATGCGACCGGCAAGGGTGCTCGCCCGGCCGACTGCAAAGCGCCGCCGAGCGCCTACTTGAAAAATCTCTACTTCGACACGCTGGTCTACGACGTCGACACGCTCGACTATCTGAGAAAAAAAGTCGGTGGCGAGCGCTTGCTCATCGGGACGGATTTTCCGTATACGCTGGGCGACTGGATGGGCGTGGAAAAAGTCGAGGCGCTCGACTGTCCGGCGGCGGAAAAAGAGGCGATTCTGGAAGGCACCGCCCGCCGCCTGCTCAAGCTCTAGTTATCCTTCCGCGAATCCGAACAGCTGCTTCGCGTTGCGATAGAAAATCCTTTCTTTATCTTCACGCGACAGATCCAGCTCGTCCATCGCCTTGAGCGTCATGGGGAAGAACTGGTCGTCGCGCCCGCCGCGCCCGTGCGGGTAGTCCGAGCCGAATAGAATCCGCTCGGCTCCTACGGTGTCGCACGCGAGCTTGATGAAAGCGGCGCGGATGGGTCCCGCGGTGTCGTAATAAATCTTCTTGAAATACGCCTCCGGCTCCGATTTGCACTCGACCTTGCCTTCACGCCAGTTGAGGCGGTCGGGATAGACGAGAATCATGCCGCCGAGGTGCGCGGCGATGAGCTTCAAATCGGGATAGCGGTCGAAGACGCCGCTGTAGACGATGCGTGAAACGGCGAGCGTCGTATCCGTCGGCCAGAGAATTTTCTGGTGCAGCGAGAAGCGATTCCAGTTCGCCTGACACGGCGCATTCGCCGGGTGGAGAAACAGTGGTTTCCCGGCGGCAACGAGCGCCTGCCAGAACGGCTCGTAGAAAGGCTCGTCGAGATATTTCCCCGCCAGGTTGGTCGGCAGCATGACGCCGTGCATGCGCAGGTCGCGGTAGCAGCGCTCCATCTCGCGCAGCGCGTCGTCCATGTCGAGCATCGGGAGGCGCGCGAACGCCTTGAAGCGGCGCGGGTGTTTCGCGTGCGCGTCGGCGAACTCGTCGTTTAGAATCCTGCACAGGTCCAGCGCTCGCGCCTTGTCGCCGCCCTGTTCGATCCTGCCGCCGGTGTTGGAAAGCACCCCGACGTCGACGCCGTAGCGGTCCATGACGTCCAGGTATTCGCGGTGATCGAACGCATGGAAGCCGACGCCGCGCGGATCGTTGGCGGATTGCTCCGGCACGCGCGCTAAATATTTTCCTGGAAAAGCGTGAAAATGGGTGTCGATGATCATCGGTATTTTTTATCTAACTCGGAGAAAAAACCTTCCGTTTCCAGTTCCTGGAGAAAGCTCAAGTCAACGCATTGCTCCGGCCGCGCGCTCTTCGCCTGGGGAAACTGCGCGGCGGCCATTTCGAGCATGTACTGAATGCCTTTCATTGTCGGATAGGGCTTTTTCGGCGTGCGCTTGAGATAATGGCGGTAGGAGTACTCGAGCACGTCCGGATCGCTCGTCCGCATGTACTTGGCGAGGCTCTTTTCAGTCGCAGCCTTGTTGACAAAAATAAAATAGATCGCCTCGACGTAGCCCTTGAGCGCCGCTTTGACGGCGTCGCGGCGCGCGCGGATGAAGGGGCGCGAGGTCGCGAGGCCGCTGCCCTGGACCTCGACGCCGAGATCGGCCATCTGGATAATCTCGACCAGTCCCGCTTTCGCCGCCAGCGGCGCCTCGGACGGATTGAAGAAAGTCGCGTCAACCTTTCCCGTCTGCATCGCCGCGAGCCGGTCCGGCGCCGCCCCGGTTGCGATCAGCGCGACGTCCTTCGCCGGATCGAGATTGAATTTCTTAAAAAGAATGAGCGCGGCGTTATGCGTCGCCGTGCCGAAGCCGCTGATGCCGAAGCGCTTGCCCTTGAGCTGCTCGACGCTTTTCGCCGCTCCAGGCCGGGCGAAGACGATCTGATCGTACGAGTTCTCGACGGACGCGACGAGCACGTTTTCGTAGCCCTGGAGATTCGCTAGGATCACGTTGCCGACGGTGACGAGCGGCGGATCGCCCGAGGCGAGCGCCTGGACCGCGACCTGGCCGCCGCGGAGAAAGATCAGCTCGACGTCGAGACTGTACTTGCGGAACAGCCCCTCGTCCTTCGCGATCCAGAGCTGCGCCTGCCGCGAGCTGATCGACGGATAGCCGATGCGGATTTTCGTCAGCGGCTGCGATTCAGCCGGCTGCCAAGGAAAAAATATTACCAGCGCGCTCGCCAGCGCTGTCCAGAATAGCTTCATAAGTCAGAGTTGCTCTTATGCCATGCGTTTTTTTCCGTCAAGGAGCCTCGCCCTGTCTCGGCCGTAAACGATCGAGCGATGCTTGGATTCCCTAGTCGGTAAATTTATAGTTAACTGCCTAAAGCGGATTGTGGGGCCGTATGAAGAACTCATCAATTTTGGTTCTTTTAGCTTCGATTATTTTCTTGAGTTGTACGGCAAAAAATGAAGTAAGTGCAATTGGAAATGACGGTGGATTTGTAGACGTCAAGGAATTTATTCCTTCAGTTGAGCTGGATATCAGGTATTACACGACCGATAATTTTGTCGGGTTGAGAATCGACGGCTACGATGCTCCTAAATGCCTCCTAACCAGAGAGGCGGCAGTTGCACTTAAGAATGTGCAAGAGGAACTTGCCCGCAATGGACAGTCACTGAAGATTTTTGATTGCTATCGGCCTCAGCATGCAGTCGATCATTTCATGAGATGGGCAAAAGACTCGAGCGATCAGAAAATGAAATCTAAATATTACCCGTCAATCGATAAGGAGAACCTATTTAAGAACGGTTACATTGCCGCAAAATCCGGACACAGCCGAGGCAGCACTCTTGATCTGACGATTATAGATTTGGAGAGCAATCGGGAGCTGGACATGGGAACGGACTTCGATTTTTTTGACCCGCTATCCCACACGGTCAACAGTCGCATCGGGAAATCTCAACAGGATAATAGAATTGACTTGAAATCCGTGATGGAACGAAATGGCTTCGAAAATCTAGAGGAAGAGTGGTGGCATTTTACGCTCAAGAGCGAGCCGTATCCCGACAAGTATTTTGATTTCAAAATAGAGTAGGCAGCCAACCAGTTGCTGCACACCGCAGACAAACTGCTGCCGCTTAAAACGTCAGCCTTGGAGGCCGGTAACGCAATAAGCCCCTCATTATTGACAGTCTCATTTTCCCTGTGTTACTCCCGGTGAGGGAATTCGCATGCGCTGCCGGCATTTCTCTTGTCTGGTCCTTCTCGCCTTTTTCCTCGCAGCATCGCCGCTCTTCGCGCAAAGTAAAAAAGTACGCTTCTCGGTCAGCGCGATCTCGATCGCCGAGGCGCCTTTCAGGATCGCCAACATAAAAGGTTTTTACCGCGACGAAGGGCTCAATGTCGAAACGATCCTGATCCGCGGCGCCGTCGGTCTGCAGGCGCTCGTCGGCGGATCGGTCGATTACACATCCGCCTCCGGCGCGACGATCGCGGCGGCGGTGCGCGGCATTCCGGTGAAGCTCGTCTTCATCGGCTCGGCCAAGCCGCAGTTCGATCTCATGGCGCAGCCGCGGATCCGCTCCGCCCAAGAGCTGCGCGGCAAGGTCGTCGGCATCTCGTCGCGCGGCGGCGCGATCGATCTCTTGACCCAGGCGATCCTGCAGAAACACGGTCTCGCGCCGAACAAAGACGTCACGACCATTGTCGTCGGCGGGCAGGAGGAGACCGCGCTCGCGCTGCGCACGGGGCGCATCGCCGCCGCTCTGTTCACGCCGCCGCGCACCACCGTGCTCGAGC
>DATFWH010000180.1:0-7874 GCA_035259465.1 Binatia bacterium | reverse complement strand
CGGCGAGCATCAGCGGCACCGAGAATGCACGCACCGCGTGCGCCGCGACCCAGATCCACGCCGCGATGAAGGCGGGGCGGATCAAAGGGAAGGTGATCTGCCACAGAACGCGCAGCCGGCTCGCCCCGGCGGCTTCGCCCGCCTCTTCGAGCTCCTTGTGGACCTGCATGACCGCGCCGTGCGTCGCCCTGGAGGCGAAAGAGATGTACTGCGCGATCAGCGCCAGGACGACGATCCAGACCGTGCCGTAGAGCCCGAGCGAGCGCAGCGGCGGCTGCAGATAGAGAAAAATGAACGACAGGGCGATCACGACCCCGGGCACCGCGTGCGAAGCGAAGGTAAGGCCGTCGAGAGCGCCCGATCCCCGCACGCGCGCCCGCACCACCAGCCACGACACGGCGAACGCGAGCAGGACGGTTGCTGTCGCTGTGGTGAAGGCGATCATAAAGGTGTTCCAGACAGCTCGCAGAAGGGCCGGCTCGCTGAAGATCAGGCTGTAGCTGTCCCAAGTTAGGCGTGAGAGCGCGGCGCGCGACGGCGGCTCGTAGGCCGGCAGCAGGGATGCCCAGACGAGAACGCCGAGCGGCAGCGCGACGGCGAAAATGAAATACAATATGAAAACGCCGAGCGCCGCGTAGCGCCAGCGGCCGAGCTCGATCCGCCGCGGGCGGTAACCCTTGCCGCCGACGGTCGCGAAACGCTCGGAGCGGCGCACCACGGCGCGTTGATAGAGATAGACTAGGCCCAGAGAGAAGAGAAAATAACTCGCGCCGAAAGCCGCGCCGAGGCCGTAATCGGGCACGGCGTCGCGCGTCGAGATGTAGATCATCGTGCTGTAGACGTAGATCCGGCCGGGGAGGCCCAGGACGAGCGGCGCCTCGAAGGATTCCATCGACGAGGCGAACTCGTACAGCAGCGCCGCGAGCAGCGCCGGCCGCAATACCGGCAGAGTCACGCGCTTGAGCGTCGCCCAGTTTTTCGCCCCGGCTGCGAAGGAGGCTTCCTCCAGCGCCGGGTCCATGATGCGGAAAGCGCCGGCGATCATGAGAAAGACCGTGGTGACGCCGCGCATCCCGTCTAAAAAAATCATTCCGCCGAGCGAATAAATGTTGATCGGCCCCTCGGATAGCTCGACGCCGAAGAAGGAGAAGAGATCGCGCAGCCAGACGTTCACGAGCCCGCTCGTCGGCATGAGGAGAAACACGTAGGCCATCGAAAAGAGCAGCCCGGGCATCGCGAGAGGAATCAGCAGAAGACTCCAGCAGAGATTCCTGAGCGGCATATCGGTTCGCTCCAGCAGCCAGGCGAAACAAACCGCGATCACCGCCGTGACGGCGGTGCCGCCGGCGGCGAAAACGAGCGTGTTGAAAATCATCCGGTAAGTTAGCGGACTCGTGTAGGCGACGCGATAGTTTTTAAACGAGAAGGGGCCGGGCGCGACCGGGTGGCCGCTGCGGAAGCTGCTGAGAAGCATTTCCGCCAGCGGAATGGCGATGAGCCAGGCGAGAATCGCGACGACGACGATGAAGAAAACGGAGGTCGAGTCGGGAAGCCGGGCGCGCATGGTCAGCGCACGATCGGGAGCCCGCTGGCCTCGAGGACCTCTTTCAAGATTTCGTCCGCCTTGGCCCGCCATTGCGGTTCGTACCACGCGACTTTTTTTCCCCTGATCAAAGCGGCCGCCTGAGTGCCGGGAAAGAGCGGACTGCCGCTGCCCTCGACGTCATCGAGAGCCTTCTGTCCCTCTGCGGATAACGACCAGACGACCCAAAGCCGGGCGGAGTTCGGATGCGGTGTGCCGCGCGGCACGAAAACCACGTCGCCGAGAGACACGGGTATGGGCTCGGCGACGCGAAAGCCGAGCTGGCCCTTGTCGCCCGAGCGGA
The DNA here is from genome assembly GCA_035259465.1 of Binatia bacterium. GTDB lineage: Bacteria > Desulfobacterota > Binatia > UBA9968 > UBA9968 > JAJPJQ01. The sequence continues at coordinate 5,988 of DATFWH010000180.1, read as the reverse complement.
TCTGCTCATGATACGTCGAGAAGAACGCGCCGCAGACCATGGCGTATTCTCCGAGCGCGAGCTTGGTCATCGCCGCGGTGCGATCCTGCTCGAAGCGCGTCCCGTTCTCGGCCAGGCGGCGCGCGTGCGCCAGCGTCTTCTCCCTTCCCCAGACTTGCGGCTGCCAGAAGATTTCCAGATGGCGCGGCCGGCTGTCGACCGCGACCTTGCCGCGATAGCGCGCCGCGGCGCAATCCTCCCAGACGAGCTGCGAGCCGACCGCCTCGGGAATCTGCTTCCGATTGTAGGCGATGCCGTAAAGCTGCGAGCGGTAGTTGACGCCGAGACCGTCTTCATGGACGTGCGGTGGCGGGACGCCGAGCGCGCGCCAATCGATTTTCTCAATGACGTTCGCCTTAGCGGCGATGGGCACCTGAGTCTCGCTCAGAACCGTGACATCGTAGGAGATCTGTCCCGCCGCCAGCTCGGTGAGGACGCGCTCGCGCTCGCGCGAGCCGCCGACGCGCTCGTATTCCACCTTGACGAAGGGATAGCGGGAGTGAAACAGCTCCACTAACCTTTTTGCCCCGGGCTTGCCGCCCTCCTGCCATCGGACGGTGATGCCGACCCTGACCTTGCCCTCCTTTTTGGCCCCCTCGACGATCTTATCGATCGGTTGAGCGGCCGCCAACGCAGGGAGAGCGAGCAGACATCCGATCAAGGCAAGTGACCGGCTGAGCTTCATCTTTAGATGGGTCAGCGCGTGAGCTCGACGCGCACGCGGGTGCCGTCGGGCTCCGGCACGAGCCGGTAATTCGAGTCGGTTAGCCGATCGATCTTGTACCATTGGACCAGCCGCTCTGGCAGCTTGGCGCTCACGTCGCTGCCCGCGGTTTCGTATTCGCAATTCATGCGCAGCAGCGACGCTTTATTCCAGTCTTCGTAAAGCATCGTCGAGACCCCGAAGGTGTCGCGATTCATCGCGTAGACGTAAATGTGGCGGCCGATGCCCTTGGCCAGCAACATTCCGCCGGGGATTTTCAGATGAGTATTCGACGGGACATTTTTGACATATGCCACTCGGCGGCCGCCGCTCGACTCGGTGCGCATCGAAAGAAAGATCAGGTCCTCCTGGGACGTGTTGGTGAAGCCGTAATGAACGCCGGCCGGGATCATCACGCCTTGGTTCGGCCGCAGCGTATATTTTCCCGAGAGACCTTCGACGGTCAGCTCGCTTTTGAGGACGAAAAGGATCTGATCGGAATCGGGATGCTGGTGGATGTGCGTCTCGCCGCCGCGCGGCTTGGTGCGGAAAACCGCGACGAAGCTGTTCGGCGACTTCGCCATATCGACTCGTCCGCTCAGCGGGTCGCCTTTTTTGAGCGCCTCATCGACATCGAAAATCTGCACCTCGTCGGCCATCGTCAGGTTCGGCTCCATGATTTCGCTCCTTTCTTTACTTTTGATGATTGGATTTATGCTCCGTAGAGGCGATCGATGAACCCGGAGCCGTCCAGCTCTCTTAAATAGTGCAGGTCCCAGAGCGCGAGAGCGCTCAGCTCCCTAGCCTTCGGATCCTTCATGCAGCAAAGCTCGTACGCGTTGAGGATCGCGCGGTGATCGGGATAAGGCTTCGGCAGGAGTTTCACGACGCTGTTGTACGCCGCGTTCGACTCCGGCACGCGGCGCCGCAGATCGGCGAGCATCGCCTCCGTCTCCTGCGGATTCGTCCGCGCGTAATGGATTCCCAGCACGAGCGCCCGCACGAGGCGCTCGGCGAGCCGCTCTTTGCGCTGCAAGTTCGGAATCGTCGAGGTAAGCGTCGGCCCGTTGATCATCGGAATGCGTCCCATCTCCAAAACTTGCAAACCCTCTTTCGCGAAAGCTTCGGTTGCGCCGATCGCCATCGCCGCGTCGGCTTTGCCTTCCTTCACCGCCTCGACCTGATCCCTGCGGAAATCTTCCGACATGATGTCGGCGATCTCGACCCACTCGACTTCGTCGGGCTGGACGCCCGCGCGCATCAAATAGATCATGTGATTGCCGCGGATGTGGTTGTAGCCGCCGCCTTTATCCGTCACCGTCGTGTCGGCGAGACGCTTGCCCCGCAGCTCTGCAATCGATCCGATAGGCGCGCGCGAGATGAGCTTGTCGTTGACGCTGTTGGAGGGCGAGGCGAGCGAGACGATCGGCTTGCCCCGCGCGACCAGACCGTACGGGCTGATGTGGTTGCCCGAGACGAAATCGACGCGACCGTCGAAAAGCGACGCTTCGGCGACCGACGAGCTGTCGCAGTACTCGAAGCTCACCTCGATGCCCGATTGCTTCCAGATGCCGGCCTTGTCGATCACTTCCCAGATCGGCAGGTGCGTGTGCGAGCGGTAAAACGCGCGGAGTTGTACGGGCTCGTATTCTGCCATTGCTGCTCCTGTTTTTTCTTTGATGGATTTTACCTTTTGCGCTGCTCGCTAATCAGCTTCGCCACCGGCTCGGGGTCCTGAAAACCGACAACTGTATATTTCTTACTCTCCTCGCGCCGCGACGGCGGCAGAACGTTATCTTTCGGGATGTCGACGCGCATCGAGTCGGAAGGCTCGACGACTTTCTTGTTCATCACGTCCTGCCAGACGATCTGCCCCTGGCGCGAGAGGAACCAGTTGATAAAGACGCGCGCGGCGTTGGGGTTGGCGGCCTTGTTGATGAGCGCCACGCCGCTGTTGCCGCTGGTGCTGATCTCCCCCGCGGCTTCTTTGAGGTTCGCGTGCTCGAACTCGCTCACCGGCACGCCCTGCTTGCGGGCCATGTCGGTGTCGGCGCAGTCGATGCAGAGCGCGAATTTGCCGGTGCCGAGCCAATCGGTCGCTTGGCGCCGCTCCTGCGAGACGACGAGGTCCATCTCGCTCCACAAGCGGCGAACGAAATCCGGCCCGAGCTGCGGGTTGTAATAGAACCGCACCATGTTCGGGGAACCGGTGCCAGGCCGCTCGAAGAGCAGGATCTTGCTTTTCCATTTAGGTGCGAGCGCGTCCCAGTATGAATGGAACTCCTTTGGGTCGACGAGCTTGGAATTGTAATAGAGGCCGACGCCGGCGACGCTGCCTTCGTACATAAAAACGTATTGGCCTTCGGCGTCGGCGTAGTGGTGCTTGCCGTTGAGCCACTTCGACTCGTCTACGACGTCTGGGAGCACGAGCACGGGCTTGAGCGGATCGAGCACGCCGGCGCGCTGGAAATCGTAAAACGCGCGGCCGCCGAGCCCGCCGCTGTAAATGTCCGCGAGGTATTTGCCGGCGCGGCGCTCGGCGATAATGCGCGGCATGAGGTCGCCGACCTTGCCGCTGACGATGATGGGCTTGATGGACGGAAATTCTTTGCTGAAGGCGGCGACGATGTCGGGATGCGTGATCTCCAAGTCGCCCCAGACGCGGACCTCGCCCTCTTTCTTGGCCGCGGCGACGGTTTTCTCCCACGCGGCCTTCGCGTCGGGCTTCTCGGCGGCGCCTGCCGGCGAAGCGATTAGAAAACAGAGCAAAAACGCCGGGACGAGCGCGCTCTTCATTCCGCCTCCTCGGCTTTAGGTCTGGTAGAGACCGTCGATGAAGCCCGAATGGTCCAGCTCTCTCAAGTAATGAATGTCCCACAGCGCCGTGGGGCTGATATTTTTCGCCGCGGGGTCCTTGAGACAGCAAAGCTCGTAGGCATTGCCGATGCCGCGGAGATCGGGATAAGGCTTCGGCTGGAGCTTCGCGACGCTGTTGTAGGTCACGCGGGCAGCACGCGGCTCGCGCTCGCGCAGCCCGGCGAGAATCTTTTCCGTCTCCTCGCGGCGCGTGCGCGCGAAGTTGATCCCGAGCACCTGTGCCTTCACCAGCCGCTCGCCGAGGCGGTCCTTGCGCTTGAGGTTGTCGAGCGTGCTCGTTAGCGTCGGGCCGGTGATCATCGGCAGCGGCTCGATCGCCAGGACGTGGAAGCCCGCCTGCTCGTATTTTTCCGTGCCGCCGGTGACGAAGGTCGCATCGGCGCGGCCCGACTTCATCCCTTCCAGCTGCGCGGTGCGGAATTCGTCCATCGTCTCGCAAAGCTCCACCCATTCGACCTCGTCGAGACGCAAGCCCGCGCGCATGACGTAAACCATGTGATTCCCGCGCAGATGATGATAGCCGCCGTGCGAGTCGACGAGCGTCGTGTCGGCGATGCGCTTGCCGCTGAGGTCCGCGATCGAGCGCACCGGCTCGCGCGTGACGAGCTTGTCGTTGACGCTGTTGGAAGGGGAGGCGAGGCAGACCATCGGCTTGCCGCGCGCAACCAGCGCGTACGGCGTGATGTGATTTCCCGAGACGAAATCGACTTCGCCGCCGAACAGCGCGGCTTCCGCGAGCGTCGAGCTGTCGCAGAAATCGAAGGTTACTTTCATGCCGAGCCGCTCCCATATCCCGGCGCGGTCGATCACCTCCCAGATCGGCAGGTGCGTATGCGAGCGGAAAAAAGCTTTCAGCTCTATCGGCGAGTAATTTTCTTCGTGTGCCATGCGACCACCTATTTCAAGACTTCGCTGAGCAGCGCCTGGAGCGGCTTCTGATCCAAAAAACCGACCACTCGGTATTTTTTCCCTTCGGCGCGGCGCGCCTCGGGCATCACGTCGTCTTTGGGAATATCGACGCGCATCGAGTCCGACGGCTCGACTTCGAGCGTGTTCATCACGCGCTGCCAGACTATCTGTCCCTGACGCGACAGATACCAGTTGATGAAAACACGCGCCGCGTTCGGGTGCGGCGCGCGGTTGATGAGCGAGATCACGCTGCAGCTGCCGCCGCCGATCGTCCCGCTTTCCTTGAATTGCGCCGGCGGAACCTCCGCGATCGGCAGCCCCTGCTTTTGCGCCATGTCGAGGTCGCGGCAGTAGAAGCAGACCGGATATTTCCCGACGCCGAGCCAGTTGGTGCCCTGGCTGCGGTCGCGGAACAGCGTAATGTCCATTTTCATCAACAGTGTTCTCAAGTAATCGGGCCCCACATTGGGATCGTGATAGAGCATCAGCAGAGGCGTCGGCAGCGCCGCTCCGCGGGGGTCCATCATCAGAATTTTGCCCTTCCATTTCGGCTGGAGCAGGTCCCAGTACGACGCGATTTCGGCGGGTTTGGTGAGCTTCGTGTTAACCGACAGGCCCGTCGTCGAGACCGAGCCTTCGAATATGAAGATGAATTTATTTTCCGGGTCGGCGTACCAGTGCTTACCGCCGTACCATTTCGCCTGATCGGTGATTTCCGGCAGGATGAACGCCGGCGCAATCGGGTCGAGCGCCTTGGCGAGATAAAGGCTCCGCGGCGCGTTGGGGCCGCTCGCGATGATGTCGGCGATATATTTATCGCCGCGGCGCTCGGCTATGATGCGCGACGTCAGCTCCGCCGCGTGGCCGCCGACGGTCGTTACCTTGATCTCCGGATATTCTTTATTGAAGGCGGCGAGGATCTCGGGCCGGGCGACCTCGGAGCCGCCGTAGGCCACGAGCTGGCCTTCCTTCCTCGCCGCTTCGACGGTTTTTGCCCATTCGCCTTTCCACCCGTCGCTTTCGGCGGCGAGCGCCTGCGCGGAAGCGGCCCAAACCAGAAAAAACAGAAGAAAGCGCCCCACCACGTGCGCTCCTTACCAAACTCGCCGCTACGGCGCAATCGGCTCCTTGACGTGGCTTTCGAATCGTCTTACTACCTGTAGAGTTGACGAGCCGACATCCGCTCAAGCGAGGTGCCCCATGAAGCTCCGCCGCATCCTGCACGCGACCGATTTCTCCAGCGCCTCCAAGCGCGCGCTCCAGACCGCCATGGATTTCGCCCGGCAAAACAAGGCCGAGCTGCTGATCGTTCACGTGCTGGTGCCAAATATTATGGTGCCGGCGGACAGCTACGCCGATCCAACTCTCTACGTCGAAATGGAGAAGAGCGAGCGCAGTCAGGCCGAGGCCGAGCTCAAGAAGCTGATCGCCAAAGTCTCCGCCAGCAAGATCCGTGTCAA
>DATFWH010000179.1:0-2505 GCA_035259465.1 Binatia bacterium | reverse complement strand
GCTGTTGACGACGACGAATGTGCCGCCTTCGAAAAACGGCCGGGCTTTGAGCAGCCCGCCGCCGGTGTCGAGCAGCTCGGTCTCGCGCGAGTAGCTGATTTTGACGCCGAGCGCCCGTCCGTCGCCGAGATAATCCTCGATCATGGAGCCCAGGTGGTGAATGTTGACGACGATGTCCGTGATTCCGCAGTGTCGCAGCAGCAGGAGAGGATAGTCGATCATCGGGCGGCCGGCGACGGGCACGAGCGGCTTCGGCAGGCGGTCGGTCATCGGCGCCAGCCGCGTCCCGCGGCCGGCGGCAAAGAGCATGGCTTTCACCGAAATTCCTCGAAATGCGGCTGCAGAAGCGGAATCAGCCCGCGATAGCGCGGAGCGCGCTCGAGGTTTCGCTTCAGGCGTTTGAGGGTAGGCGGGATATATTTTTTGTAGCCCGGCTTTCCTTTCACGACGTCGAGATAATAAAACCGACCGACGACCTTAAAGTCGCGCTGCAGCGCGGAAAGAATGTAGTCGTCGAAAAACTCGGCGCGATCCGCGGGCAACCCGAGCGCTTCGCGGCGGTTGAGATAATAATCGAGCAGCCGCGCTTCGAGATCGCGGTCGATGATGCGATCGGTTTCGCGATCGTTCAGCAACGAAGCGAGGTCGTACTGCGGCGGCGCGAGCAGCGCGTCCTGAAAATCGATCACGGCGACGGCGCCGTTCAATGCCATGAGATTCCAGCTGTGGTAATCGCGGTGGTTGAGGCACGGCTCCAGCCCGTCGAGGCGTCGCGCGATTTCCTCGAAGCTCACCCGGAGCCGGCTTTTCTCGGCGTCCGAGATTTTCCCGCCGGGCCGCTTTTCCAGCCCGTATTCGATGAAGTGCTCGAATTCCCATTGATAAAGGCGAAAGTCGAAGCGCTGCTGGAACGCGACGCAGCGGTCGTCGCGCCGCCGTGTGCCCGCGACCTGAATCAGCAGCAGCTGATCGACGGCCTTCCGATACCACGCGAAAATGTCGTCGGAGGAAAGTGTCTGGACCGCGTCCCAGAGCGCGCGGTCGCCGAGATCTTCGAGGAGCAGAAGCTTGTGGTCCGGCGCGATGCCGAATAGCGCGGGCACTCTGACGCCGAGCGTGGAAAAAAAGCGGTGGACGTTGATAAAAGGCAGCTCCGTCGGGGGCTCTTTGAAGATCGCCAGCTCCTCGGAAGACAGCGGCAGCGCGCTGCCCGCGAGCTCCATCACGATCGACGAATCCGCTCGCGGTGAATTCTCCAGCCGCGCGCGGTAATAGCGGCGGCTTGAGGCGTCTCCGGCCAGCGGCGTGAGCGCGCCGAGGTGCACCGCCGCTCCGAACGCGCGGCGGATCTCCTCGGCGACCTTTTCTTGTAACAATTCCGTCACTTGTCCACCTTGTTCCCGCGAGCGGTTTCCGTTATATTACTTTTCTGTCGTGAATTTTACGAGTCCCCGCACAGCTTTTTTTCTTGTTTTAGTCCTGTATCTCGTTTGCCAGGTTTACCTTTTTCGCCGCGCCAGGCGTTATATCGGCGATAAAATTCCCGATCCGAAGCGGGCCGCGCTCCTGATCATAGGGGCGGCGGGCTTTCTCGTCTTCATGTTTCTGCCGCTCGTTTCCATGATCGTTTATGGACTCGTGGCGCGGCAGCCTTATCCGTGGCTCGTCCGCGCACAGGTCGTGCTTTTTGCCATTTGGGGCTTGGGCTCGACCGGCTCCGCATTTCTGATGATGGGTTATGATTTCGCCCGCCGCGCGATGACGCGGCTGCCCCGCTCGCCGAGAGCCCCCGATATCCAGCGCAGGGAATTTCTCAAGACCGGCCTCGGCGCGGTCGCCGCGGCGCCTTTCGTGCTTTCGGGCTACGGCGCTCTGATGGAGCGCCGGCGCTTCGAAATCGAATATTTCGAATTCCCGCTCAACGGTCTGTCCGGCGCGCTCGCCGGCTCGACGATCGTCCAGCTGACCGATATTCACGTCGGCCCGTTCATGCCGGGAGAGGAGCTCGCAGCTTATGTCGAGGCGATCAATCGTCTCGATCCCGACTTCGTGGCCCTCACCGGCGACTTCGTCGCCGGCAGCCCGGCGGAGGTCGAACCGTGCGTCTCGGCTCTGTCGCGTCTGAGGGCGCGCCGCGGTATTTACGCGTGCCTCGGAAATCACGACGCGTACGCAGGCATCGAGGACGAGATCACGCGCCGCTTTGCGGAAAATAACATCCGGATGCTGAGAAACGACGCGGTGGCGCACCGCATCGGAAACAGTTCGCTGAACGTACTCGGCATCGACGATCTGCGGTCGGGTGAGCCGGATCTGTCGCGGGCGCTCGCCGCAGCCAAAACAGAGCCGGGCGAGGTGCGCCTGCTGCTGTCGCACAGGCCGGAGATTTTTCCCACGGCTGCCGCGAGCGGCGTCGAGATGGTTCTTTCCGGCCACTACCACGGCGGGCAGATCAAGTTCGGTCCCGAAGCCGCGAACCTTTCCATCGCGCGGCTTTTAACCCCT
>DATFWH010000178.1:0-7558 GCA_035259465.1 Binatia bacterium | reverse complement strand
ATCAAAGCCACGGTCGTGATGCCGACTCAGGCGCCGCTCATCAAGGTGACGCAGGTGCGCGGCTACGGCGCCGAGGCGCGCCTGTTCGGCGAGGACTACGACGCCGCATTCGCCGAGGCGGAGAAGATCGCGCGCGAGCGCAATCTGGTTTATGTCCACCCCTTCAACGATGCGCTTATCGTGGCAGGGCAGGGGACCGTCGGGCTCGAGCTGCACGAGCAGAATCCCGATCTCGACGCCGTGATCGTTCCGGTCGGCGGCGGCGGCCTCATCGCCGGCATCGCGCTCGCGCTGAAGGAGCTTAATCCAAAAGTCCGTGTGATCGGCGCGCAGTGCGAGCACGTCCCGTCGATGAAGGCGGCGTTGGAAAAAGGGCGCCCGGTGCAGGTCCCGCCGGCAAAGACGATCGCGGACGGCATCTCCGTGCGCGCCGTCGGCGAGATACCGTTCGAAATCGCGCGCCGCTATGTGGATGAGATCGCCACCGTCGGTGAAGGCGAGATCGCCCAGGCGGTGCTGCAGTTGTTGGAAATCGAAAAAACGGTCGCCGAAGGGGCCGCAGCCGTGGGCCTGGCGGCGCTCGTGCACAAAAAAGTTTCCCTGCCGGGAAAAAACGTGGCGGTCGTCATTTCAGGCGGCAACATCGACGTGAACCTGGTTTCCCGCATCATCGAGAAGGGCCTGGTCGAGGACGGCCGTCTGGCGGAAATTTCGGTCGTACTACCCGACCGGCCCGGATCGCTCGCGCGCCTCGCGGCATGCGTCGCAGCGCAGGGCGCGAACGTGCTGGGCGCGGAACACGGCCGCGGATTCGCGGACGTCGCGATCGGCGAAACGCAGATTAGATTTGTGATAGAAACGACCGGCCGGGAGCATATCGAGCAGATAAAGACGACGCTCAAAAAGGAAGGATTTCGTCTCGTCACTTCGGCATCGGCGAAATAGCTTCTGCCCGCCTTGACAGTCCGGCTTTTGCCAACCTATGCTGAAGTCAAATCGGCGGAGGGCTAATCCGATGATGACCGCGATCGTCTTGCTCAACACGCAGAGAGACAAGGTCAACACGGTCGCCGGGCGCATCGCCGAGTTGGACGGAGTGACGGAAGTTTACTCGGTGGCCGGCCGGTACGATCTTGCCGCCATCGTTAGGGTGAAGGACGACGAGCGGCTCGCCGATGTCGTCACGCGCGACATCCGTAAGATCGAAGGAATCGAGAAATCCGAGACGCTGATCGCCTTCCGCGTCTACTCCCGCCACGACCTCGAAAGGATGTTCTCGATCGGTTTCGAATCGTAAAGGCATTCTTTGTTTTGACGGGTTCGGTATGGTAAAAGTTCCCGTCACTCGGACCTAAACGCGGAGGAAAATCATATGCCGGTTTCAAGCCAGGCCTTCGTCAAAGAGCTGCACGACATGGTGCGGAAAAAACATTCCAAAGATCATCCCGTCATCGGCATGGTCGAGCGCGGCGAGCTCGATCGCGACGCGCTGATGGGCTTCGTCGGCCAGTTTTACCTTTTCTTTCCCAAGCCTTTTCCGAAGCCGATCGCCGCAATGCTCGGGCGCTGCCCGGAAGACGCCGAGCTCGAGCGCATGTGGATCGACAACGTCGTCGAAGAGGGCACCGGCGAGATCACCGGCACCGACAGCCATAAAGGACTTTACATCCGCTTCGCGCTGGCGTGCGGCTATACGCGCGATGATCTCGATGCGGTGAAGCCGCTGCCGGAGACCGATGCGTTCCTCGACTGGCGCGAGCTGCTGATGTACCAGCGCACCTGGCTCGAGCTCTACGCCGGCCAGGGCTTCTGCCTCGAAGGCACGGCGAGCGAGCGCATGACGCGCATCGTAAACGGCCTTACGAAGCACTATGGCTTCAAGCGCGAGTCGGAAGACATCCGCTACTGGACGCTGCACATGGGCGTCGACGAGGAGCACATGAAAGTCGGCCCGCTCGCCGTCGAGCGCTACGCGACGACCGAGTTCCAGCAGAACCAGGTCCGCTATGCGGTGCAGAAGACGCTGGACCAGTTCTGGCTCGCCTACGACGGCATCCAGCGCGCCTTCGTCGACAAAGACCCGCTCTATGCGGCATGGCGCAACGGGAAGTAAGGGAAGAGTTATGGAAATGGTCGATCTCTCGCGCGTGATCTACGACGGCATGCCGAAGATTCCGGTCCTGCCCGACGTGCACGTTAAAAAGTTCTTCGATCTCGCCAAGGGCCATCCGCTGAACGTGACGGAGCTGTCGCTGCCGTGCCACGCCGGCACGCACGTCGACGCGCCGGTGCACATCGTGCCGAACGGCAAGACCATCGAGGAGCTGCCGCTGGAGAGTTTCGTCGGCCCAGGCGCGGCGATCTCCGTCAAGAAAAAGGGCGGCGAAGAGGTGACCGCCGCCGATTTCGAAAAATCGGGCGTCGCGGTGAATCGCGGAGACATCGTCATGCTCCACACCGGCTGGGACGAGAAGTTCGAGAGCGCGGATTACAATCTTCATCCCTATCTATCCGTCGACGCCGCCGAGTGGCTGGTGAAAAAAGGCGTGAAGCTCTTCGGCATCGACTGCATCACCGTCGATCTGCCGACGCCGCTGAGGCCCAAAGGCTTCGACTTCCCCGTGCATAAAACGCTGCTCGGGAACGGCGTCCTCATCGCCGAGAACGTCGCCAACATCGGCAGCATCGTCGGCCGCAAGACCCGCATCATGGCGCTGCCGCTGCGCGTCAAGGGCAGCGACGCCGGCCACGCGCGGATCGTCGCCGAGATCCTCAACTAACCCATGCCTCCGAAAGAGCCGGTCAAAGGCATCATCGGCGCCTGTCTCACCCCGTTCGGCGAGGACGAGCGCGTCGACTTCAAGGCGCTGGAAAAAGAGATCGACTTTCTCGTCGCCGACTGCGACGCGGTCTCGATCGCCGCCGTCGAGGCGGCCGAGTACACGATGCTCTCGCGCCAGGAGCGTAAAGAGCTGCTCCGCGTCGCGACCGAGATGGTCGACAAGCGGAAGCCCGTGCTGCTCGGCGCGTCGAGCCCTTCGCCGCGCGAAGTCATAGAGCTCGCGGAATACGCCGCGAGCGTCGGCGGCGATTTCATCCAGGTGTTGATGCCGCTGCGTCCTTGGGGCGGCCAGCCGACGATCGCCGAGCTGATGGAATTCTACACGCAGGTCGCCTCGGCGAGTCCGCTGCCAGTCGTCTGCTATCACAACCCCGGTCCCGGCGCCGACCCGCCGCAGGACGCCTTCGTCAAGATCAGCGAGATCCAGAACATCCGCTATTTCAAAGAGAGCTCACGCGACATCACCAAGATTTCGCGCCTGATCGAGCAGATCGATCTCGCCGGCCGCGGCCATTATTTCACGACCATGCAGCCATTGCTCGCGACGCTCATGATGGGCGGCTCGGGCGCGACGATGCCGCCGCCGGGCACGCGCATCGGCGCGCAGGTCGTGCGCGCGTTCCGCGCCGGCAACCTCGAGCAGGCCCGCTACTGGCAGCGCTGCTTCGCGCTGTTTCCCGGAAAATGGGCCGCCTACGGCCTGCCGCCGGTAATGAAATCGGCGATGAAGCACTTCGGCGTCGACATCGGCGATCCGTCCAAGCCCTACGCGCCGGTGAGCCCGCGCGACCACGCGCAGATCGGCCAGTTCCTACGCCAGATCGGGCTGCTCGGCGAAGGCGCGCCTTCGGAGGCGACGCTCAAGGACGCCGCCGAAGCGCTCCGGCAGGAAGACACTTTCCTCCGCTGACTGGCCGGCGCTCGTGATCATCATCGTCCTCATCGTTCTCGTCGCGGTCGCCGCGCTTCTCGTCATCGTGCCCGCGTGGCGCGAGCGTTTCGTCGAGGGGCTCAAAAACTTCTCCGATGCCGCGATCGTGAATCTTCTCCGCGCAACCTCGCGGTTCGGCGCCGAGCTGACCGACGAGGGCAGGGCGGAGCAAGCCCGCTGGCGGGAGCAGCGCATGCGCAATCTGCGCGGCCTTTCGCTCCGCGCCAGAGAGCGCGCCGGCCGCTCACGGGCGGATGAACCGGTCGACAAGCGCGACAAGCCCCGCTCGGATCTGAGCTTCTAGCGATGGCCGGCACGCGCAAACAGATCGTGGTTCTCGGCGGCGGCAGCGGCGGCGTCGTCGCGGCGACGAAGCTCGCGCGCACGCTCGGCGACCGGCACGACGTCATTCTCGTCGACCGCCGGCCGGAGCATGTCTTCATGCCCGGCTTTCTCTTTCTCATGGTGGGACAGCGCGAGCCCGAGCAGATCGTGCGGCGGCTCCGCCGCCTGCAGCGCCACGGCGTCAAGATACTTCAGGACGAAGTCGTCGGCATCGACCCTGCGCGGCAGGAAGTCGCGACAGCGATGCACAAGCTCAACTACGATTATCTGATCGTCGCGCTCGGCTTCGACACGCGTCCGGAAATGATTCCCGGCTACGCCGAGGGCGCGCACCACGCGTGGGAGCTCGAGGCCGCGATGCGGTCGCGCCGCGCGCTGGAGGAATTCGAAGGCGGCCGCGTCGTCGTCGGCGTGCCGCTCGGGCCGTACCGCTGTCCGCCCGCGCCGTACGAGACGCAGTGGATGCTCGACGATTATTTCAAGCGGCGGCGTATGCGCGACCGCGTCACGATCGAATATTTCACGCGCGAGCCGGAGCCCTCCGGCGAGGCGCGCGATCCGGTGGTGTGGATGGACGCGGAGAGTCGCCGCCGCGGCATCAAGCAGCATTATGAATTCATCGTCCATTCGATCGACGCCGAGCGCAAAACCGCCAACGGTCTCTACGGCTACAAACTCGCCTACGATTTGCTGTTCATGATTCCGCCGCACCGGCCGGCGCGCGCGCTGATCGACTCGGGCCTGGCCGACACCGAAGCCGGCATCCGGGTGGACTACGACACGCTCGCGACGAAATGGGACAACGTGTACGCGATCGGCGATTGCGCGGACATGCCGGCGTCGAAAGCCGGCGTCGTCGCGCACCAGGAGGGCGATGTCGTCGCGCACAATCTGGCGGTCGAGATAACTGGCAGGGGAGAGCCGACTCCCCTGCGCCTACATACGATATGACTGCTGGCTTACGGCGCCGGGCGCGCCGCGATGAACCGCACGGTCTACCCCTCGGGCTGGCCGCCCTTCGCGGCGACCGAGGCGCGCACCTGGGGCCCGTCGCCGCTCATCTACTGGGCGAAGATCGGGTTTGAAAAATGGTGGCTCTGGCGGTATTTTTAGAGGAACCCATGTCGCGCAGGATCGAAAAGAAATCCGCCCTCGATTACGTCTGCGGCTATTGCCTTTTCTTCCAGCCGCAGGTCGGCGACTCCGGCAGCCGGCGTTCCGGCAATTGCGCCTACCACAAGGAATGGATCGAGAACGCCTACCGCACGACCTGCAGCGATATGAGCAACCACATCCTCGACGAAAAAGGCATCTATCGCCTCGTCTCCAATCCCGGCGCCGGCTGGAACTACATCCGGCGCACAGAGAAAGTCCGCACCCGCCTATACGCTGTCAAGTAGAAAATAATCTCTAAAAACTTGACAAAGAGGTGTGCAGCGACCAGCCCGCAGGGGATGGCTGTCCCTTATACCGCCACAGGGCCGCGGAACGGTCCAGGTGTCAACATCCACCTAATTGCCACTAAAGTTGACATAATATATCTTATCAGACGTTGTACCATCCGGCCCGGGGGCGCGGATTCCTGGGTCCTTCGGGCGCCGCGGTTATATCTGTCGTACGTTGACAACCTGCCGCTTTTGATGCGACGATTCCGACGTGAGCCGTTCCGCTGAATCCCGCGCGCCGGCATTTCTCGCCGCCGGAGCGTTTCTCTTCTTCATTGTCGCCAGCGCGCCGCACTCGGTCCATCACGTATTCAAGCCGCACGGCACGCCCGAGAATTGCCTCGTTTTCTCGCTCGCCCAGGGCTGCCATGTCGCCGCTGTCTCCGCCATAACGATTCAAGCCCCTGAAGCACCGGTCGTATTTGTCTCGCCCGAGGGCGGTCTGTCAATCGCGCGCAGGACCGCCGCGCCATTCTCGCAAAGAGCTCCTCCAGCGGCCTGATCGGGCCGCGCAACGTGAAATAAATTCCGCTGCCGCGCGTACAGCGCGGCAGGCGGATTTCCATCGGCCGGCTCCGGCCCGCCGGAGCCGTGTAACGTATCCAGGAGGAGCGGTGAAACGCGTCGCAGCTCTATTCGCATCGATTCTGTTTTTCCCGCTTTTTTCCGCCGCGCCGGCAGGCGCGCACGGCGTCATCGGGGAGAGATTCATCCCGTCGACGCTCGCCGTCGAAGACCCGTTCGCGTCCGACGAGATGGATCTGCTTACCATCAACCGGGGGCCGCGCACGTCCGAGGGACGCGAGACCGCCTTCGGCTTCGAGATCTCCAAACGCCTGCATCCCGACTTCGCGATCGCCGTCGCATGGGAATATCAGCTCGTCGACCCCAGCGACGGCCGCAAGATCGCGGGCGGCGCCAACCCGGAATTCAATTTCAAATATGTCGCGTTCCGGAGCCCGGCGCACGAGGCGATCTTCAGCGCGGGCTTGAGTGTCGAGCCCGGCGGCGTAGGCGCGAAAAAAATCGCCGAGAAGGTCACGACGATCTCTCCCGCGCTCTATTTCGGCAAGGGCTTCGGCGACCTGCCCGACGCGCTCAACTATTTGAAGCCGCTCGCGCTCACCGGCACGGTCGAGTTCGGCATACCGGCCAACCGCCGCCTCGCCGGCGAGGAGGATAAATTCTCCACCACGGTCGGCTATGGCTTCGCGCTCCAGTACAGCATCCCTTATCTCCAGTCTTTCGTGAAGGACGTCGGCATCGGCGCGCCGTTCGACCGCATGTTCCCGCTGCTCGAGTTCAACTTCGAGACCAACGTGAACAGCCCCGACCGCGGCGCGACCACCGCATATATCAACCCCGGCCTCATCTGGGTCGGGCACTACGTCGAGCTCGGCCTCGGCGCGCAGATACCGCTCAACAGCCGATCCGGCGCCAACGCCGGCATCCGGAGCCTCGTGCACGTCTTTCTCGACGACCTCTGGCCGAATATTTTCACCTGGACGCCGTTCGGCACGATCGGCCCGACGCAGAAATGAGAAGTTGATGCGACGCTCGAGGGATTATTCGCACCTCATCGCAAGCGCGAGCGCCGTCGCGATGCTCGTCATGCTCGCGGCGGCGCCCGCTTTCCCGCACGCGTTTCCGCTGCGCGCCGAGCCGCGCGTCGGCTCGACGGTTCCTTCGGCGCCGGCGAAGGTCACGATCTGGTTCGACAGCGAGATCGAAGGCGCGTTCAGCAAGATCGAGGTGTACGACGCCGCCGAGCGGCGCGTCGACAAAAACGACCCGCGCGTCGACGCCACGCGCACGAGGCTCGAAGTCGATCTCTCTCCCCTGCCTCCCGGCAAATATCAGGTCCGCTGGACCGTTCTTTCGGTCGACACGCACGTGACCGAGGGGCGGTTTACATTTTCCGTCGGGAGGTAGTAATCAAATGGAATCGTGCTCTCGCCGGAGTTCAAAGACCGCCTCGCGCACTCGCATGTTTTT
>DATFWH010000177.1:0-10549 GCA_035259465.1 Binatia bacterium | reverse complement strand
GCCGTATTCTTTTTCCGGGAACGGAGACTCGGTCGCCATAGCGTCCTCCGTCGGCGCGGCGATTTACCGCTTGAGGCTGCGGCCTTCCACTCTCTTCAGCCGGCTCACGTACTCCAGCGCCTCGTCCAGCGGGATCACCGTCGCGTATTTGCTGTTCATTTCATAGAGGTTGACGAGATGCGAGGTGCGCGAGCGGTCGAAGACGCATTCCTCGACGACGAAGACCGGAAAGCCGTAGGAGTAGCCGTCGAGCACCGTGCCGCGCACGCAGCCGCATGTCGTCGTGCCGGTGACGAGCAGCGAGTCGATGCCCTTGCTCGCGAGATACGTGATCAAATGCGTGCCGAAGAACGCGCTCGCGCGCGCCTTGTGCACGACGAACTCGCCTTCGCGCGGCTTGATCGCTTCGGGAAATTGCGTGCCGATATCGACGAAGTCTTTGTCTTCGACCTTGCGCTTGGTCGCGTTGCCCATGACGGCTTTGAACTCCGGATCGCCGGTCGAATAGACGACAGGAACGGCGGCGTCGCGGCAGGCGCCGATCAATTGTTGAATCTTGGGGATCGCCTCCCACGCGACTTTGCCGCAGCTCGTCGGGAACTCTTCGATCGCTTCCATGATCTCCAGCGGCTTGGTGCCGGTGAAGGCGAGCTGCATGTCGATGACGAGCAGCGCCGGGTTGCGGCCGAAGGGCTGCTTGCCTTTGTAGCCGGCCTTCTCGTAAATCTTGCGCTCTTCTTCCGGAAAAAAACTTTCCCATTCTCTCATGGAGATCTCCTCGTCAGCGGATGCCCAGCGCGTCATTGTGAATCTTGATCAGCTCGCGGAGGTTTTTGTAATTTTCCGGCGCGACGACGCGGCGGCGGAAGCCCTCGAAGAGCTTCGGCGGATCGGGCTTGACGTCTTTCCGCGGTCCGATGCGTCGGAAGGTCTTGAGAAATTCCTGTCCTTCTTTGGAAAGCAGGTAGTCGACGAAGAGCCGCGCTGCGTTCGGGTGCGCGGCTTTGGCCGAGATCATCGCCGGGTTCACCTCGACGGCGACCGGCTCGAGCGGTATCCAATCGACCGGCGCGCCGGTCTGTTTCATGCGCTCGATCACCTGGGCGTAGACGAACGTGAGCGCGCGCTCGCCGGCGCTCACCATGTTGGCGCGGTTGGTGTTGCCGCGGAGAAAGACCGGCTCCTGCTTCGCGATGCCTTTGAAATATGCGACGGCCCTTTCCTGGCCCCATTCCTGGCCGAGCGCGACGAAGACGTCGTGGTTCTCGATGTCGATGATGAACTTCTGTTTGAACTGCGGCTTCAGCAGATCGTCGTAGTTTTTCGGCAGGTCACTCTTCGAGATTACCTTCGTGTTGTAGCCGAGGACCAGCGTGTTGAGATAGACGGTCGACCAGTAGCCCTGCGCGTCGTGAGTGTCGTCGTAGAGGCTCGGGAACTCGGGCGACTTGTACGGCGCAATGAGATTTTTCTCGCGCATCGGGATGTACGACGGCGAGATGCCGACCGCGACGTCGAAGCGGTTCGCGCCCGCCTGCGCCTCGGTGAGAATACGGCTCACCATCGCCGTGCCGCCGAGACGCACAAGGTCGCCTTTGACGAATGGATATTTCGCCATGAAGGCGTCGAGCAGCGGCTTGCTGTTCTGGATGTCCATCGTCGTGTAAAAAACGAGCGCGCCTTCTTTCTTCGCGCCTTCGGCGACGGACGGCTCGGCCGCGGCGGCGACGGACGCGGCAAGCAAATAGACGCACGATGCGATTAGTAGCAGCAGCTTCACGGATGAGTCCGTAGAATGATTCGCGGTCAGGGTGAATAGAGCTTGTCGCCTCTTTTGGTCATGAAGAGGTCGAGCGGCAGCTCCGCGCCGATGCCTTTCTGTTTCGCTTTCTCGTAGATCAGCCGCGTGGTCGCGGCGAACTGGATGCCCATGCCGGTGTTGTTTTTGAACAGCGTGACTTCCTTTTCGTCTTTACGGCCGCGGCATTTGCCGGTTAACAGCTCCCCCAGCTCGTGCAGGTCTTCGAGCTTCACCAGGTCGCGCTCGATGCGTTCGTGGAACTCCGCCTGCTTGTCGATCACGATCTGCGGCTTGTAGCCGACGACGATGAGCCCGGCGCGGCGGATCGTCTCGTCGTCGAGCTCTCGGCGCTTCATGTAGCCGTCGCCGCCGACGATGCTGTTGACGTGCGCGCCTTCGGCGAGCCAGCGCCCTTCGATGACGGGATCGACGGTGTTCGTCGCGGCGGTAACGATGTCGCTGTCGCGCACGGCGGCCTCGGCGGAATCGACCGCGACGACGTCGATGCCGGACTTTTCGCTCATCTCGCGCGCGAAGCGCTCGCGGTTGGCGCGCGTCGGGCTGTAGACTTTCACTTTTTTGAGCGGCCGCACGGCGACGGCCGCGGTGAGCTGCGTCTTCGCCTGCTCGCCTGAGCCGACGAGGCCCATCACGGCGGAATCTTTACGCGCGAGATATTTCGCCGCGACGCCGCTCGTCGCGCCGACGCGCAGCGTCGAGATCGCGTGATCGTCCATGATCGCGAGCAGCTCGCAGGTGTCCATGTCGAAGAGAAAGACGAGGCCGACGAAGTCGCCGGGATAAACCGTGCGCAGCGCGCCGTCGACGCGCACCTGCTTGGAAAAACTCGAATCGATGCGCAGCGCCATCGATTTGACGCCCGGCACGAGCCCCATGATGTTGTTGAAATAGTACTGGCCGCCTTCTTCCTTCCACGGCACGCGCAGCCGCGCGCGCGGCGAGTTCTTCGCTTTGTCTTCGCCGAGCTCGCGGAACGCCTGCTCGATCGCGGCGATCTCCTCGTCCATCGGCACGAGGCCTTCGATCTGCGGATTTTTGAGCACGAGCACCATGGTCGTTACCTTAGTTGAAGGCTATCGCGTGTGCAAGAATGCGCGTGAAACAAAAAAGGCGCCGCCGTTTCACGGCGACGCCTTTGTGCGAAGCGAAAAGTTAATTACTTCTTGCGGTTTTTGTACCAGTCGGCGTCGATCTGGATGAAGTTCTTCCATTTGTCCGGCGTCGCCGCCTCCTCGAAGATCGCCTCGACGGGGCACACCGGCTCGCACGCGCCGCAATCGATGCATTCGTCCGGATCGATGTACAGCTTGGTTTCTTTCTCGAAATCGGGCTCGTTTTTGGTCGGGTGAATGCAGTCGACCGGACAGACATCGACACAAGCGGTGTCTTTGGTGCCAATGCACGGCTCAGCAATAACGTAAGTCATCGAATCCTCCCAGTTAAGGTTTTTTCTCTATCAAATAGGGTCTTTGAAGTCAAATATTGGGCGCCGGAGTTAGCCCTTGATGACGCCGACCGGCCGCAGGCGCGCGACGCGTTTGGACACGCCGGCCAGATCCATCGTCTCGACCACGTCGGCGACGTCCTTGTAGGCATGCGGCATCTCTTCGGCCATCGTGGCGCGCCCCTGATAGCGCGCGACCACGCCGCGGCGCTCCATCTCCCGGTCGATGTTGATCGACTGGCTCTGCTTTTTCGATTGCGCGCGGCTCATGAGCCGCCCGGCGCCGTGGCAGGTGCTGCCGAACGTCTGCTCCATCGCGGTTTCCGTGCCGACCAACAGATACGAATAACGCGCCATGTCGCCGGGGATGAGAATCGGCTGGCCGATGTCGCGGTAATCGCGCGGGATCTGCGGATGATGCGGCGGAAAAGCGCGCGTCGCGCCCTTGCGGTGCACGCACACGCGGCGCTTTTTGCCCTCGACGACGTGATCCTCCATCTTCGCGATGTTGTGGCAGACGTCGTAGACGAGCGAGAAGCGCAGCTCCGCGGGACTCATATTCAGCGCTTTCCAAAAAGCCTTTTCCGCGAGGCTCATGATCACCTGCCGGTTGACCCAGGCGTAATTCGCCGCCGCCGCCATCGCCGCGAGATAATCCTGCCCCTCCGGCGAGCGGATCGGCGTCGCGGCGAGCTGGCGGTCGGGAAGCCGGATATCGTATTTCGCCATCGCGTGATTCATCACGCGGAGAAAGTCCTCGCAGGTTTGATAGCCGAGCCCGCGCGAGCCGCTGTGAATCAGAACGACGACCTGCCCTTCGAAGACGCCGAGCGTATTCGCGGCCTGCGGCAGATAAATCTCGTCGACGCGGCCGATCTCGAGAAAATGATTTCCCGACCCGAGCGTGCCGACCTGCTTGAGTCCGCGCTCTAGCGCGCGGTCGCTGATCAATTCGGCGTCCGCGCTCTCCAAGCATCCGCCTTCTTCGGTATGCTCTAAATCCTCGGCGTGGCCGTAGCCGTTCGCCACCGCCCACTTCGTGCCGTCGCGCAGCAGACGCTTCTCGGCGTCTTTCGTAAGCCTGGGAATCGCGCCCTCGCCGCCGACGCCGGAGGGAATCGCGGCGAAGAGCGCCTCGACGATGCGCGGAATTTTCTCTCTAATCTCCTCGAAGACCAGACCGGTCTTCACCAGGCGGACGCCTCAGTTGATGTCGTAGCCGACGCCGCCGGGCGAGACGACGCCCTCTTCCGCGTCCATCGCGGCGACGCCGCCGATCGGAAACCCGTAGCCCCAGTGGATGTCGGGCATCGCGAGCGAGTAGCCGACGATGCCCGGCAGATGCGCCACGTTCATCACCTGCCTGAGGCTGTTTTCTTCCTTGAGGACGGAAAAGAGTTTTTCCGTCGCGTAAACGCGCCCGGGCACTCGCATCCCGCCGGCGCGGGGGATTTCCCAGAGGTATTGGTTCAGGCGTTTGATTTTGATCTCGTCCGGCATTTTTTCAATGCGCCCCTCACCCTTTCCCTCTCCCAAAGGGAGCGGGTGAATGCGGGCAGTGAGATCGTCGGATTAAATGTTTTTTTCCCTCCGGTCCGAAGTTCCCTCTCCCGCTGGGATAGGGTGAGGGTGAGGGTTTCTATTCAGACGTCGAAGATCACCCGCGCGCGCCAGGCGCCGCCGTCCCGCCAGACTTTAAGCTCGTGGTACGTGACGGCCTTGATCTCGGTATGAAAGCGGTGGCGCGTCAAATCGAGCGTCTCTCCTTTGACCGTACCATGGACGCGCTCGGCTTCAATCCGCGTCACCGCACAATTTTTTCCGACAAAGCCGCGGAGATTGAATTCCGCGAGCAGCTCCGAGAGCCACGCCTGCAATAGCTCTTCCCAGCCGCTGCCGGACGCCTCGACGTGGATTTCCTGCTTCGGCTCGACGCCGGCGGGATCGACGACCAGCGAGTAGAATCCCTCGGCGGCGGCGGCGAACAGCTCCGCCGGGTTTGCGCCCGCGGCCTCGATGCCGAGGTCGGCCGTATGCTCGATCTCGCGAAAGCCGCGGCGCGGCTCAGCCACGGCCGTTCTCGTCCTCGCGCTGCGTGATCAGCGGCACGATGGCGTCGCGGATCGCCTTCTCGCTGACCTCGCCGAACTTTTCTTTGAAGCGCGAGACGGGAATGACTGCCTTCGCCATCGCGCGGTGGCCGCCGGCGCTGCCGATGTCGTCGTAAAGACGCTTCATGATGTCGCCTGCGCTTTTCACGTAGCCGACATTTCGCGCTGAGATGACGACGCGGTTGTCGGAAAGCCCGGAGACGATGCCCCACTCGACGCCCTCGATCTGGAGGGAGAACTCCGCTATCTGCGGGATCACGTCTTCGCGCTTGACCTCGCCCATGTGAATTACCGCAACGCCGTCCTCGAGATGGAGGCGGCTGAGCGCACGGCCGAGCGCTTCCAGGTCCTCGCGCGGCAGCGCCGGACGCTCCATCTTCGCGATGAGCGCGCGGTTGGCGAACGGATAGAGAAAGCTGAACGCCTCCACGTCGATCATGTGGCTGCCGCGCTCGAGAAAGAGCGTGTCGGTCTTGATGCCGTAGAGCAGCGCGGTCGCGAGCCGCTGCGACGGCTCCATGCCGGCGGCGCGGAGATAATCGGTGAAGATCGTCGAGGTCGCGCCGTAGTCGGTGCGGAGGTCGGCGAAGCGCGCAGTGAACGGCGCGCGCTTCGGATGGTGGTCGACGACCAGATCGACGCGCCCGAGCGACTGCTCGAAATAGGGCGGCTGCACGTCGACGAGCGCGAGCTTGGCGCCGTCGGCGTGGAGATCGCCGGGGTTGACGCGCTCGATCTGGATTTCGAGCAGGCGGAGCATCGCGAGATTCTCCGGGCGGGTGACCTCGCCAAAAGTCACGATCGGCGTCGTCGCGCGCTTCCGTCCCAGCAGCTCGCGCAGCGCGAGCGCGCTGCCGATCGCGTCGGGGTCGGGGTCGTGCTGCAGCAGGATGTTGATTTTATCCTTCTCATGGAAGAGCGAGCGGATGATCTCGACACGCCGCCGATTTACGGTATCGAGGAGCTGCGGCGCGCAGAACTCGTCGAAGATATCCTCCAGCGGCAACTGGCTCAGTAGCTTGTCTTTATAACCGCCGATCGATTTTTTCCCCGAGGCGAGCGATAGGATCGAGCAGTCCGGCCTGAGGCTGCGGATCTGGGTATAGACACGCTCCCATAGCTCGGTTTCGCGGACGAAGAGAATGACCTGATCGACCCGTTCCAGATGCGCCTTTTGGTAGGTGGTTTCGCTGTCGAGGGGGCCGGATTGGCTGCTGCCGCCACGGCGCCGGATGCGTCTGGCCGCATCGGCGTCCTGGACCAGGAACAAGACCTCGCTGCGCTTGGTCGCGAGCTTGCGCATGAATTGGAAAAGAAGGTCGTCCTCACAAATCGCGAGATATTTCACGATCTTGTCCCTGTTCGGGGGGACCGGAAAGGCGCTGATGGGAAAGTCTTAGAAGGGCTCAACAAGGCGTTAAACTCTCCTTATCATTCAACCGCCGATTTTTCCACCGGCCTTGAACGCCGCCGTTGAGCAAGCTTATAAAGGGAATCGGAAGATTCAAGGGGGTACATCCATGATCAACAGCGGTGAGAGGGGCTTCGGCCTGCCGAAATTCAGCGCCGCGGAGCGCGAGCGGCGTTGGGGGCGCGTGCGCGAGCTCATGCGCGGCGCCGGCCTGGACGCCATTATCGGGTTTCCCAACCAGAGCCACTGGGACCAGTTCCAGGCCGATATTCGCTACCTCACGCATATCGGCGGCCACCAGACTGAGGTCGCCGTCGTCTTTCCGATTTCCGGGGAAGTGACCGCATTCGTCCGCGGCGGCAACGAGGTCGAATGGTGGTCGATCGCACAGGATTGGGTCAAGGACATCCGCCAAACGCGCCGCACCTGGGCGGATCCGGTGATCGAGCGCATGAAAGAATTGAAACTGGACCGCGCGCGCATCGGCGTCAGCGGCCTGTCGGGCCTGTTGCGCGCGCCGGAGGGGACTGTCGTCGCCGGCATGCTGGAGAAGGTCAAAAAGGCCTTCTCCGATGCAAAGTACGAGAACGCGACCGAGCTGGTGCAGGACGCGCGCTCAATCAAAGGCAAGGAGGAGGTCGCCTGGGTCGAGCGCGCAGCCTGGATTCTCGACAAAGTCGTCGAGGCGATTCTCGCCAAGGCGCGCGTCGGCGTGATGGAGAACGAGGTGGTCGCTGAGATCTGGCGCACGATCATCGCCAACGGCGGCGATTATCCGTCGATGACGCACTGGGGCGCCGGTAAGGGCGTCCCGTGGGCCTGCCGCATCTCGCCCCATCGTAAATTAGAGGCGGGCGACATGGTCAACACCGAGCTGGAGGCGAAGTACGGCGGCTACATCGCGCAGACGATTCAGGCCGCGTGCCTCGGGAAGATCGCGCCCGATCTAAAGCGCGCCTTCGACGTGAGCGTCGAGATATTCGACGATCTGGTCGGCTATATGAAGCCCGGCGTCACGTACCGCCAGGTGATCGCGCATTATCAGCAGCGCGTGCGCGAGGCCGGCTGCATCCCGAAAGGCATGCTGCTGCACGGCCGCGGCATCGGCGAAGACCGTCCGCAGGTGACCGGCGAGGCGGACGTCGGCTACACGACCGCGCAGTACACGATGCACCTCGATATCCCGCTCGTCGAAGGCAACGTGATGGTGCTGAAGCCCGGCGCGATGGTTTCCGACGCGCCGGATTCGATCCGCTGCGGCGACACCGTCGTGATCGAGGCGAAGGGCGCGCGGCGATTGGGGAAAAGGAAATTTACTTTTCCGGAGATCATGTAGGATATTTAACGACGGAGGAATGATCATGGACAAGCTCACAGGAGTTAAGACGCTCGACGCTGTCAAAGAGGCGCGCTGGGACAAGCCGAACGGAAGGAACTACGTCCGAGTCTCCGGCACGGAGCGCTGCCACATCGCGCTCAACTGCTACGAGCCCGGTGTCAACGACGAGATGCACTGCCACCCAGGCTCCGACCACACGTTTTTCGTCGTCGAAGGGGAGGCGACGATCAAGGGCCTTAAGGACGGCGAGGAGCACAAGCTGAGGCAGCATCAGGGCGTGCACATTCCCGCCGGATATTTTTACCAGCTCAACAACACCGGCCCAGACCGGCTGATTCTCTACCAGGTGAGCACCGAGGCGAACCCGAGGCCGAAAAAGGGCAAGGTCGTCTACGGCATCGACACCGGCCTCAAGGAACATCTCCTCGGCCGCTTGAGCGAATAACATGAAGATGGAGGATATTCACGCGTGGTGCCGCGCGCACCGCGCGATCGCGCGCGGCTTCGT
The DNA here is from genome assembly GCA_035259465.1 of Binatia bacterium. Taxonomy (GTDB): domain Bacteria; phylum Desulfobacterota; class Binatia; order UBA9968; family UBA9968; genus JAJPJQ01. The sequence continues at coordinate 1,914 of DATFWH010000177.1, read as the reverse complement.
GCGCGGCCGCGAATTCACGGCCGGCGGCGACAAGGCGCCGGTCGAATCGCTGAAAAACGTTCTTCACTGGGAATTGGAAATCGAAGGCGTCAAATATCCAACGAGCACTTCGGACATGGAGCGGCTGGTCGAGGGAAAGCTGAGCGTGGAGAATTTCGTTCAGGTCATGAGTCGGACGGCGAGGAGAGGAGGGGAGTAGTTTTAGCGATTTATCGCTCTATCCACTCTCTGTATCAGCTCGTCGACGATCGGCGGTTTTTTAAACGCATTCAAGGGATTCATCGACGCGGGCGGACTGAAAGTGATCTCCTTGCCGAGTCTGCTCGGCGTCCGCAGCGTGAGCGTTACGCGCGGCGGATTGGTGAATGTCGACGAGCTTACATTCATGATATTTTCCAGCCGCACCATCTCCTCCAATCCGTTATTCTTAAAGACCAGATAATCTCCCGCGTCCCACGCCTCGTCGACGAGATCGAAGAGTAAATGCTTGAAGAAAAAATAGCTGAAGATTCCGAGCAGCAGGGGTACGACAAAAATGAACGGCGGCTGGTTAGCGGATATTAGCGCAGGAACTATAAAGAAGACGGCCAGACCGCCGAACCATAACCAGGGAAAAATGCGTTTGTGAAAAAAGGTCCAGCGCGACGAGATGCGCTTCACTTTTTTCCCGCGAGAATCAGATGCGTGCCCGGCATCGTGCCCGGGAGATCGGCGTGGCTCTCGACGGCGGCGAAACCGGCCTTTTTGAGCCAGTCGGTGTACTGCGAGAGCGTCCAGCACTCGCCGCCGGGCGTGTGCGTGAGCGTGTAGACGGAGAAGCGCAGCGGGAAGGTCGGCCCGGTGCGCTCCTCGTCGGGCAGGAAATCGTTGATCGCGAGAAAGCCGCCAGGCCTCAGCGCCTTATGCGCCGCGCGGAAGAGTTCCTGATTTCCTTCATGTGATTCGAAGCGGCAGAAATTGCTCGCGATCGCGAGGTCGTAGAAATTTTCCTCGACGTTCGCCGTGCGGAATTCGCCGTCGACGAAGCGGATCTTGCCTTCTAGGCCGCGCTCGCGGTTGAGCTTTTTCGCGACTTCGTTGACGTTCGGCCAGTCGAGCTGCGTCACCTGCGCCGTCGGGTCGCGCGAGAGAATCGTCATGCCGAAGATGCTCGATCCTCCGGCGATGTCGAGCACGCGCAGACCTTTGCGCTTGGTGCCGATCCCCAGAATATCGCACAGCGTCTTCGCGACCGGCTCGGCGACCGGGATGATGCCGAGCACGAGTTTCTCCCAGACCTCGAGCTCCGTCACCGTATCCATACGGCTCAGCGGCTTGCCGGTCTTGAGCGTCTGCTTAAGCTGCCCCATGCCGTCCCACAGCGCGAGCGCGACGTGGCGGAAGTCGCCCATGTAGCCCGGCTTGCTGCGGACGAGAAACGCCTCGCTTGTCGGCGTGAGAAAATATTCCCCCCGGCGCTTCTCCACGAGCGCGAGCGCGATCAGCCCGTCGAGCACGATGCGCGTCGCGCGCGGATCGGTGCCGGCGACGCGGGCGATTTCCTCGTAGCCGTTTAGGCCGTTGTGGATGTGCGTGAAGAAATCGTATTCGAGTGAAGCGTTCAAAATCTGGCTGTTGCCGAAATCGCCCAGGATGCGCATCAGCGGGCGCGGCGACAGCCCTTCTTTCGCTTCAGTCTTCCTCATCAGACTTTGTAGAGGCCTTCCTTTTTGACGAACTGGTAAACGCCCTCGAAAAACCACGCGAAGTAAGCGGTGCCGGCGCGGAGGCAGTATTCCAGGCTGAAGCCCGGGCGCGTGTCGGCGCGCCCTTCTTGGAGCATTTTCTGCAAAACCATCCAGTCGAGTCCCGCGTGCGCCATGACGCCGTCGTGCTCTTCGAGATCCGCTTCGGCGTGGACGCGGAAATAGACGA
>DATFWH010000176.1:0-11082 GCA_035259465.1 Binatia bacterium | reverse complement strand
GATCGCCTCGCCGCTCTCGACCTCGAAGCCGAAATGGTAGAAGCCGTTCGGCGACTGCTGCTCGTGGTTGGGCAGGATCGCAAGATTAAAATAGCCGTCGGTCAGATAGATCGCCCCGCCCTCGCGCTTGTCCTGGTGCAGGATTTTTAAATCGAACACATCCATGTAAAACGCGGCCAGCTTGCCGGTGTCTTCCGTGCGGATCGCCAGGTGGCGGATTTTAGCCATGACTGCCTCCTTGTCATCGGGACGGATATTTTTTCGCCATCTCGCCGAAGAAGTTCTCTTTATCGAGTTCCGCAAGGAAGCTCAAGTCGACGAACTGCTCCGGCTTGGCGCTCTTCGCCTGCGGCATCTGCGGCGCCAGCATATCGAGCATGAACTGAATGCCTTTGAGCGTCGGGTACGGCCGCTTGGGAATCGTCTTGACGTAATTCACATGCGAGTTCTCCAGGACTTCGGGATCGCTCGTGCGCATGTACTTGGCGAAGACTTTTTGCGCTTCCGCCTTGTTCGCGTGAATGAAATAAATCGCCTCGATGTAGCCTTTGAGCGTCGCCATGACCGTGTCGCGGCTGCTCTTAATGTACGGGCGCGAGGTCGCGAGGCCGTTGCCCTGGACCTCGACGCCTAGATCGGCCACGTTGATGAGCTCGTTGAAGCCCATGCGGCGCGCGACCGGCGCGGTCGATAAATTGAAAAAGCACGCGTCGAGCTTGCCCGCGACGAGCGCGCCCAGCCGCTCGGCGTCGGGGCCGGCCGGGACCAGCGCGACGTCCTTGTTCGGCTCCATATTGAGATGCTTGAAAAGGATCAGCGCCGCGTAATGCGTCGCCGAGCCGAAGCCGCTGATGCCGAAGCGCTTGCCTTTGAGCTGTTCCAGGCGCGTGATTTCCGGGCGCGCGAAGACGACCTGATAATAATTGTTCTCGACCGCGGCGATCAGCGCGAGATCGAAGCCGGTGAGTTTCGCCTGGATGACCGTGCCGACGTTGACGATCGGCGGATCGCCCGCGGCGAGCGCCTGGGTCGCGACCTGGCCGCCGCGGAGAAAAACCGGATCGACGTCGACGCCGTATTTCTTGAACAATCCTTGTTCTTTGGCGATCCAGATGTGCGCCTGCGTGAAAGCGAGGGAAGGGTAGCCGAGGCGGATTTTCCTCGTCTCTTGGGCGCGCGCCGGATGTGAAAACGCTGCGGCCAGGAGAAAGGCAACGAGAAAAATAGATCGAAGTCGCGCCATCGCCGGCAAGGTTTTATACAAATGCTTCGCGCACGAAGAGACTCTCCAGCGGCAGCTCGCGCTTCATGAGTCCCTGCTCGATCTGGTAGCGGTTTAGCGCGCGCATCGTCCGCTTCTCGGTCTCGCCGAGAACGTAGGCGTATGGATCGTAACCCAGAACGTCGCGCTCGCGCGCGTAGCCCGCGGCGGCTTCGGGGCTCAAATATTTCGGCGCCAGCTTGTTCGCCGCGCGGAACGCGGCGATCAATTTCGCGGGGAGATCGGGATAGCGCTCGGCGGTCTCCTGCTTGAGCGCCATGAGATGGATGATCGGGTAGATGCCGCTGCGCTTTACCCAGGCGAGAATCTCCTCGGTATCGGCGAACAGCGGCTTCACGGCGGGAAAACGCCCCATCTGTCCCGGCACGGAGCCGCCGCCGAAGAGCCCGATGTAGCCCGAGTCGCCGGGCACGAGCGCTGCGCCGAGCTCGCCGCGGCTCACCATCTCCGCGAGCACCGCTTTCTCCTGGCCGAAGGGCGGCGGCGGATCGATGCGCTCGACTTTGACGGGCAGATCATTGCCGATGAAGACTTCGCGCCCGGAGACGAACCAGGAGACGTCGGTCGTCTTGATGCCGCACTCGTCGAGCAGAAAGCCGCGCGCCCACGACACCGCGGTCGCGCCGTAGCGGAAACAGCCGATCTTCTTGCCTTTAAGGTCGCCCGGGTCTTTCAATCTGCCTTCGCAGTAAAAGATATTCCGCTGGCGCGGCCCGCGCTGAAAGAAAACGGGAAGCGCGATGAACGGCCGCCCCTTCTCGCGCGTGCGCAGAAAAGTCGCGGACGACATTTCCGCCACGTCGTATTCGCCCTGCACGAAGCGATAGTGAAACTCGCCGGGCGAGTACTTGCTCACATACTCGATATCGTAGCCATCGACTTCGACGAGGCCGTCGATCATGGCGCGGTTGCGCGGATCGGGCGGGGAGCCGAGCGTGATGCGGGGTTTTTGCGCCATAGAGCCTCCGTCGTTACGTCGGCTGTAGCGCGTCGGGGGCCGCGACGTCAATAGCGCGGCGTCGATCAGCCGAGGAGCTTGAGCTTGTTCTTCGCGTTCTTGCCGATCTTGGTGCGCGGCGCGCTGGCGGCGACGTGCTCGAGCAGGCTTTTTCCCAGACTGCGCTCGTCGCCGTGGCGCTCCGCGAAGACGAAGCCCAAATTGAAAAGGTCCTCGGTCGCGAGACGCTTTTCCTTCTTGAGCGTCTCGAAAAGCGGAAATGCGGAGTTGCGGTAGAGCTCGCTCAAGAGCTCGACCGCCGGCTGGCGCCGCTGCGCGTGCGCTTTGAGCTGCGCGAGCGCCAGGCGGAATTTATCCTCGGGCTTGAAGTCGGGAAATTCTTTTAGCGGCAGCAGGAACGCCGCCGCCTCTTTGTACTTTTTCGCCCTGAGAAGGCGGCTTCCGGCGGCCGCGAGCTTTTCATAGACATTCTCGCTGTCCGCCGCCTTCAGCACGTGGAGGAATGAGCTCTGGATGCGCTCTTCCGCGTCGATGGCTTTCTCCAGCCGCTTCCACAATCCTTCGAGCGCGTCGCTGCGCCATTTGCCTTCGAGCGTCGGCACAAGCTCGGCGATGCTCCACGCCTTGCTCGGCTCTTCGCACGCGAGCAGCTCCTTGATGAGCGCGGCGCGCGCCTCGGGAATTTTTCTCAGCGAATGGGCCGCGATGTCGCGCCGGCGGTAATCGGGATCGCCCAGCTGCTCGATCAGCGTCCGTACGGTCGCCGGCGTGCCGACGTCGCCCATCTTTCTCAGCGCGAACTGCTGCACCGCGGCGTGCGGGCTCTGCATCAGGCGCGCGAGCGCGGCGCGCGCGTCGTCGGGCAGCTCGTGCGCTTCGAGAATATCAAGCGCGAGCCGGACCGCCTCGGAAAATTCCGCTTCTTCGAGGATCGCCAAGAGTTTAGCGTATTCATCCTTCCGCAGATCCTCCTCCCTGAGACAGCGGATGAGCGCGCCGAGCGCGTGGCCGCGGAGCGCCGGATGGTGCTCGCGGCCGGCGAAGCCGAACAGGCGCTTGCGCGCCTGCGGAAAACCGAGTTGTCCGAATAGGCGAAAGGCGGAGACGAGCGCCGGACGTTTCTCCTTCGCGTCGAGGCGGCCTGCCAACGTCTCCATCTCGCCGTAGAGCCATTCCTGCTCTTTCTCGGTAAAATCGCGGAGCGCCGGCGTAAGCAGATCGCAAACCGCCTTGTTGAACTCGTCCGTGCCGGACTCGAGCATGCGCAGCGTGCCTTTGATCGCCGTTTTGCCGCCGACGGCGGCGAGCACACGCGCCGCGTTGAGCTGCGCCGGGCGCGGCGCAGACGGCGCCAGCTTGAGCAGCGGCTCGACGGCGGCGCCGTCCATCTGGATGAGCAGGCGCACGGCGCGGTCTTGCAGATCCTTGTCGGGCCGGTCGAGCAGGGCGATGAGCAGCGGGATCGCCGCTTTCGCCTGCGTCGCTTCCAAACAGCGCAGCGCGTAGTCCTGCACGATCGGGTTCGAATTCTCCAGCGCCGCGCCGACCGCCTTGAGCACGCGGGCGTTGTCGAGCTTGAGCGCGCCCATAACGAGCAGCGCCGCCGAGCGCTGCTCGACGTTGCCCTTCTCGGCGAGCGCGATGATCTGGTCCAGCAGGTCGGCCATGATCTTGGTAGTTTCGGCTTTCCCGCGCCGCGTTTCAAGCGCAGCGCTCAGCCGAGGATCTCGGGCTCGGGCGTCTGAATCGTGGCTTTGATAGGGAGATGATCGGAAGCGATGCGCGTGAGCGAGTTGCGGATACGCTCCGTCTCGACCAGGGCGGACGACGGGTAGACCCAGATGCGGTCGAGGCAGAGCACCGGGCAGAGCGCGGGAAACGTCGGCAGCAGCTTGTGCTTGCCGAAATATTCCTCCATCCAGCGGGTCGGCCGCCCGCGCGGCCACCATTCGTTGAGATCGCACATGACGATCGTCACGCGCGTGCGCGCGTCCGAAAGCATTCTTAGAAGCTTCGTCACCTGGCAGCGGCGCTCATACGGACTCAACCCGAAATGGGTCACGATCACGCGCACCGCCTCGCCGCCGATCTCGAGTTCGGCGTCGATCGCGCCGCGCGGCTCGTAGCGTCCGATCGTCATGTCCAGCTGCTCGGCGTTCAAAACGCGAAAGCGCGTGAGCAGCGTGTTGCCGAATTCGCCGTTGCGCCGCTGGAGGAAGCACCCCGGCACGGCGTGGAGGCCGGTCGCCGCCGCGAGGAAGTTCGCCTGATGCGATTCGACCCTGCCGTCGGACTCGATGTGGACTTCCTGCAGTCCGATGATGTCGGCGCCGCTCGCCTTGATTATCTCGCCGATGCGCGCCGGATCGCGCTTGCCGTCGAGGCCCAGGCATTCGTGAACGTTGTAGGAGAGCGCGGTGAAGAGCGCCATGGCGGGTCAGCGGACGTGTTCCGGGAGCTTCGCGGGCGTCCGCTTTTCCTCGACAGGCTGTTGCCCGACGCCGAGCCAGCGGCGCAGCGTCGCCGCGGCGAAGAGCAGCAGACCTAGGACGATTGTCAGGTAGATGAGCGTGAAGACGCTCGGATCGCGGATCATTTCTTCCAGCTGGCTCTCGAACAGCGTGATGCCGACGACGCCGGGACTCATGCCCACGACCGTGCCGAGCACGAAGTCGCGGAAGGGGACGCGCACGGCGCCCGCGGCGAGGTTCACGATCGAATAGGGCGCGACCGGGATCATCCGGATCGTCGCCACGGCGAGAATGCCGTGCTTCGAGACGAGCTGGCGGAGGCGGTTCCAGCGATAGCCGGTGAAGCGCGATACGGTCTGCCGGCCGAGACGATAGCCGAGCGCGTAGATCGCCATCGCGCTCAGAACGCATCCGGCGAGAGAATACGCCAGCGCGGTCCACGGCCCGAACGCGAATGCCGTCGCCGCGATGAGAATCGTGACCGGAAAGACCGCAAAGCCCGCCAGCACATAGCCGGCCAGAACCAGGAACGGCGCGGCGGGATGATTCTCCAGCGAGTTCTCCCAACCGGCGATGGCTGCGACGTCGACGTAGTCTTTCAAATCCGTCAAGCGCCAGGCGGCCGCGATCGCGAAGAGGAGCACGAGCAAGAGCGCGCCGCGGAGCAGCGCGCCGCTCGAAAATCCACGCTCTTCCGGCGGCACGATCTCCTGCATGACCTGCTCGGGTGCCGTCGGCGCCTCGGGATCGATCACGGCGGAATCGGGTATCATGCGATCGAGCAGCTCCGATACGGTCGTGTCGACGGGGTCCAGCGTGCGCGCGGAACCGCCGCGCAGGCTCTCGATCGCGGCGATCATCGAACCTCTTTCCCCAATCGCTGCCGCGACCTTTTCCGGCGCAACGCCGAGATGCTCGGCGAGCAGCATATTGCGAAATTTATCGATTTCAACGACGACATCTGTGCGGTCTTCCGCTTCGAAGGCGAGGTCGCATTCGGTGTCGAGGCCGAGCGACCGATTGGCGAGATTCGCCGAGCCTATGCGCACCATCCGGTCGTCGACGACCATGACCTTCGAATGAACGGAAAGACATACGTTGTCGAGCCCATGGATGACCGGGCAGTAGACGCCAAGGCGACGATAGCGGTCGGCCGCGCGCAGGCGCTTCAGCAGCCGTGCGCGGAGCACATCCATCGTCGCTTCCTCCAGCCAGCCTTCGCTTTGCTGCGATGTGACGATGACGATTTCCGGCCCGTCGGCCTCTTCGAGGCGCGCCGCCAGCGCATCGCCGACGACCGCCGACGTAAGATAGAGATTTTCTATGAAGATGGATTTCCGCGCGGCGGCGATCGCGTCCTTGAAGAGCGCCTCGATCTCGCGGACCGTCGCGCCGTTCCTGCCGTAGGGCGGGTCGGTGCGCGCGATGCCGACGTGAATGTCCGTCACATCCGGCTCTAACGCCGACGGCCACTGGTCGCGCCGTTGCGGCGGCGGAGGACGAAGCCGCTCGCCGGTGGTGTTATACCAGCGCTCGCGCGCGTAATCGCCGAGCGCGCGGGCGGCGGCGCCGTCGACCATGAGCTGAACGTCGTGATGCGGCGGCAAATCCGTGCCGTCGAAATCTTTACGCCATGCGAGCTTGGCCGGGTGCTCGGGCGTGTCCCAGCGTCCCTTGGCGAGGTCTAGACCGCCGACGAAAGCGACCTTGTCGTCGATCACGACGACCTTGGAGTGATGCGACGCGCCTAACGGGTGATTCGCGTCCATCTCGAAGCGGATGCGCGAATGCTTGCCCCAGCCGGCGTTGAACTTCGGCGGGGAATCGCGTTTGAGCGCGGCGTAGATCGCGGCGTAATTCCAGATGAGAATGTTGAGGTGGAGCCGGCGCTTGAGCCAGATGAGCGACTTGAGAAAGCGGCCGAGGTCGCGCGCATGCTTCGCGTTCGGCCGGAGCTTGACGCGGCTGTCGAAGTCCCAGCCGACGATCAGGATCGACTCCTCCGCGCGCTCCAGCGCGTCGGCCAGCGCGGCGAAATAGGCCGCGCCGTCGATCAGGAATTTCACGCGGCCGGCCTGGGCCAGCTTCCAGCAGTTTTTTCCCTCGCGGAGGATTTCCCCCGGCATAGAACTAAAAGTCTAACAGACGAAGACGAAAGCTCCAGACGGGTAAATCCCTAACCGAACGGGGACTTATACGTATTGGCGGCCTTTCAGCGGGTCGGGCACCTTCAGGCCCATTTTGACGATCAGTGGATCGACCTCGCGGATGAATTCCGCGCGCGCCTGGGCGTTGGGCCGGCGTTTGAGGCCCCAATAAATATAGCGCTGGTCGCGCGTGGAGTCGGAGCGGCCGAACATGTCGAGCGCTTTCACGTACCAGAAATTCACCGCCCGCTGCGCCTTATCCTTCGATTCGCCGCCCTTGAGCGCCATCTCTGCGGTCTTGCTCTCGCCATAGCCGATGTGGCCTATCTCCTCTTTCACGACCTTCGGCAAAATTTCTTCGAGCGGGCGATAGCTCGAGCCGAAAAATTCCTCCAGCTGATAGCGTCCGACTCGGTCGATCAAAAAGCCGAAAACCGCGAAGTCCTCCCACGTCTTGATGATGCCGCGGAATGCGTCGAGATACCGCTGCTGATTGGGCTGGCTCAGCACGGGCGATACGTCGACGCCCATATCGCCGGCTACGCGCGCGATCTTGCGGAAGTGGTCGACCTCCTCGGCCGCCGTCCGGGCGACGACCAGCTGGTCGGTCTTGCTCGGCGCGTTGGGCAGAATGTCTTTTACATAAAGATGTGGGCCGCCGATCTCGCAGTCCGCCTGGATCGTCAGCACGCGACCGAGCAGCTCGCGGTACTCCGCGTCCATTTTTTCCAAGTCTTTCAAGCCTATTTTGTCCCTAAACATGGTGCCTCCTACTTTCTTTAAGTTTAGACCTTTTTTTCGAAGGACCAAGGCCGATTCCGATTGAAGCGCTCGGACTCGAACTGCTATTGTCGGAAGACGATGAACTTAAAGCACTGGATTAAAAAATTGCTTGCAATACCGTTAATTTCTCTCGTTCTGTCGCCTGGGCTTGCGCGCGCGGACGAGATTCTTGTCTCGGCCGCGGCGAGTCTCACCGACGTTCTGAAAGAGATCGCGGCGGGCTATCAGGCAAAATCGAAGCACACGGTGCGGTTCAATTTCGGTCCGTCCAACGGCCTCGCGCGCCAGATCGAAGAGGGCGCGCCGGCGGATATCTTTTTCTCCGCCGATCTGGTTCAGATGGACAGCCTCGATAAAAACGGCCGCCTCGAGCAGGGCACGCGGAAAAACCTGCTGTCGAATCAGCTCGTCATCGTCGCGCCCGCGGATTCCAAGCTCGCGCTTTCGTCGCCGCGAGATTTATCGAAGCCGGACGTCAAGCGGATCGCGCTCGCCGAGCCTTCGGTTCCCGTGAGCGCTTACACGACCAAATATCTGACCGAGGAAGGCCTCTGGGATCAGATCAAAGCGAAGATCATTCCGGTGCAGGATGTCCGAGCGACGCTGGCGTCGGTCGAATCGGGCAACGTCGATGCCGGATTCGTCTACAGGACCGACGCGGCGATTTCGAAAAAAGTGAAGATCGTCTACGAAGTGCCGCTCGACAAGGGGCCGAAGATCACCTACCCGGCGGCGGTCATCAAGGAATCCAAGCACAAAGACGCCGCGCGCGATTTCATCGATTATCTATCGAGTCCGGCCGCAAAGGCCGCGTTCCAAAAATACGGTTTCGTCGTGCTGAATTGACCGCGAGTGCATCAAGTCGGCCAATATCCCGATTGCGGCCATCCAATATTCTGATCGCGCCGATCCAAATTTTCGATCGTTATTATAGAGAAAATTTACACGATGCCGAATGTCTCGCGAAACTCGCGAATGTGTCGATCGGCGGCGCCTTTGCTCATCCGGTAAATCCCGCAGACGGGAAAAATTTACCCGGTTGCGGCGATTGCGATTCGAAAAACCCCTGAATTTCCGGGCTTGGCACCTCGCTTGCTCTAATAAGACGGTGGGGTGGCTTTATGAAATATACGCCGTACGCTCTCGCGTTTTTACTCGCGCTTCCGACGGCCCTAAACGCCCAGGATCGTGGCGAGAAGGCGACCCAGCCGTCGCGGCTGCGCCGTGAGCTCGCGCCGCGGCCGTATACGTTCGACGACTATATCGCCGATCTAAAGCGGTCGGCACGGAAGGACCAGCCGAAGCCGGTGAATCCGGTGACGGAGGAAGAGGCGAAGGTCGCAGCGAACAAATATAAAGACTACAAGCCGCTGAACCCGATCGTTGTGGAGTGGTGAGACGCTAGCTCCCTTTCTTATCCTATCTCCTGCCGCTTTCTGTGTCGTTACCTCTTCCTTCGCCTCCCCGGGCCGAGCCTCCGGCGCTCCGCTGTCCGCCTGTATCCCCACGACCCGTCGCCTGGTTGCTAGCGTGGTGCGAGGGGAACATCTCTCTCACGCGCGCATGATCGGTGTGCGGGGGATGGTCCATATCGATGCGCACGCGGTCGCGGTCGTTGAGCACGAAGCGCGCGGGCGCGCGATCTCCATGCCTCCAATCGTCGCCGTCGCGCCACCAGAACTGATGCACCCGCGGATAGTAGTAGCACTCGTAGTCGGGATAGTAATAATAGGTGTCGTAGCCGGCATACCCGGGATAATCCGCCGACACGGCGCATCCCGAAACGAACGCTAACAGCGCCGCCGCCATAACGGCGAGCGCGGTTCCTTTCAGCTTCATGACTTTAATCCTCCTACTTTCAATATTGCACCCGGATGGAAAAGGACAAATCGGGAGCTTGTGCGGTTAGATGGTTGACAAGTAGAAGGCCACCGACCTAGGGTGCGGCAGGAGGGAACATTTATGCCGACACCGTTTCTTCTCATAGTCTTGGGAGTTGTCTTGCTTTTCAACGCCGCGGGCTTCGCCCAGGACAAAACGAAAGCGGCGCTGCTTAAAAACGCGGTCTCGTGCAACGAGTTCGCGCCGGCGGCGAAGCAGGTGATGGGAAAGAGCGTCGGCGTCGAGCGGTGCTACATCGTCTCGGACGAGACGGTCTTCAACATCAAAGGGCAGCGCTTCCATCGCGTCGAGGTGCGCCTTACCGGCGCGGTCGACGGCTGGCTGTCGAAGGAGAAAGGCCAGCGCGCGATCTATTTCACCGACGGCCCGGACTTCGTCCTCGCGCAGTCGGGTTTGAACGGACCGCGCGCGCGCGGCGTCGGCCGCTACGAGGCGGCCACCGGCCACGGCATGACGATCATGTTTCCGGAGAACGCGGGCGATTGGAACGGCAAGCTCTGGATCGGCGCGCACGGCGCGGGCTCGTACGGCGACGTCGGCGCGCTCCTCCCGCGCGATCCGCACGCGAAGTACAACCGGCTCGCAAACGTCAACCGCTACACGACACTCATGATCGACAAGGGCTACGCGGTCGCGCATACGATGCGCTCGTCCGACCGCGCGAACGGCGACATCACCGTCACGCTGGAAGACGGCAGCGTCATGCCCAAGAATAACGTGAGCGCGAATGCGGGGCTCATCGCGCAGTGGACGCAGCTCGCGCAGAATATGATCGCGAAGAATTTAGGCTCGAAGCCCAAGCGCACGTACTTCTACGGCCATTCGGCCGGCGGCTTTTTGGGCCGGTTGATCAACTACATGCCGGGCGCGAACCGCGGCGACGACGGCAAGCGGCTGTTCGACGGCTTTCTCCTCGACGACGCGGGCGGCGGCATGTGGCTGCCGAAGCTCGTCGTCGATGGCAAGGATACGCTGTTCACGACCGACGACGGGCGCAAGCAGTTCGCGAAGCAGATCGACGTGAGCCACATGCTCTATTTGGGCGAGACCGGCGACTACATCCCGAACAAGCGCCTGAACGCGACCATGCTGCGCGACAAAGGCTTGGGCGGCGAGCACCGCATGTACGAAATTCTCGGCGTCAGCCACTTCGACGCGGGGCAGGTCGACCGCGCCGATCTAGTGCCGCAGGCGCTCGACTTGACCGGCCTTTACGATTCGTTCATCGACCGGCTCGACGCCTGGGTCGACAAAGGCGTCGCGCCGACCGCGACCAAGAGCGATCTCAAGGAGCTTGGCGGCGGCGGCGTCGCGCTGCCGGAGGTCGCGTGCCCGCTCGGCGTCTATTATGTCTTTCCGCTCGGCATCAATCCCGGCCGCAGGGGCGGGCAGGAGACGTCGCTCGCGCGCTTCGACGGCATCAACCAGGAGCCGCTCGATGCGCGCGGCGAATTCGTCGACATGAACGGCAACGGCGTTCGCGATAAGCGCGAGAATTTAACCCAGGCGTGGCAGCGCGCCGGCCTGCTCAAAAAAGGC
>DATFWH010000175.1:0-14351 GCA_035259465.1 Binatia bacterium | reverse complement strand
GCAGCGCCGAGATCAACGGCAAACCCAAGCTCATGTGCATGACGCGCATGAACAGCCTCGACACGAGCAAGCCGATCACGGTCGCGCCGATGAAGACGTTTCCCATCATCCGCGACCTCGTCACCGATGTGAGCTTCAACTTCGAGATGGCGAAGCGCGTGCCGGCGTTCAAGCCGCGGCCGAAGGAGCCCGACGGCACCTATCGCATGCAGCAGGAGGACATCGACCGCGTCCAGGAATTCCACAAGTGCATCGAGTGCTTCCTCTGCCAGAACGTCTGCCACGTGATCCGCGACCACGAGGACAACAAGAAGCACTTCGCCGGGCCGCGCTTCTTCGTCCGCTACGCGGCGCTCGAGATGCACCCGCTCGACACCAACGACCGGCGCGAGCTGTTGAAGGATAGAATGGGCCTCGGCTTCTGCAACATCACGAAGTGCTGCACCGAGGTCTGCCCCGAGCACATCCACATCACCGACAACGCGATCATTCCACTCAAAGAGCGCGTCGTCGACGAGTTCTACGATCCGATCGCAAAGCTGGTTCGGAAAATCACCGGCAAGTAAACCGGAGGGTTTTCATATGGGCGAAGAAAGCCCGGGCGAAAAGCTGACACAGGCGGAATTCGTCAAGAAGGCGATCGTGACGCTGCGGAAAGAGCCCTACAAAGGCATCCACACCATCTACTCCGGCTTCAACGACGCGTTCCGCACCTACTTCAACGACGATCCGATCAAGTGGACCACGCAGCTCGCAAGCGAGGGCGTGATCGTGATCCGCCCCGCGCGCGGCGGCGTGATGCTCTACCTGCCCGAAGACGCGCCCGCGGGGCGCGCAACGGCCAAAGACACGCTGAAGAAGATGGGTTTGTAGAAGTTTTCGGTTACTGACTCAGCTCGCCGTTCCCGCCGCCGAGCAATTCCTTGCTTAGCTCTTCCCGCACTTCGCTCCACGTCGCCCTGCCGCAATTCGCGAAGAGCTGCGCGATCGCCTGCGCAACGACCTGCCAATCGAACCTCAGCACGACGAGCTTTCCGTGGCCCCAGCGCGGCTCGACGGCCTGCGCCAAGCGCACCGGCGTCACGACCGTGAAGCTGAACACTTCCTCCTCGACGCCGTCCTTCGGACCGACGAGCACCTGAAACGCGACCTCGCAATCGGTCGGATCGTCCGGCAGATTCGGCGGCTCCAGATCGGGGCTCACGATGCTGCGGATTTCGGGGTAGATCATTCGAATGTTCTACTAATCGCTTAATGCGGTTTCAAGACGGTCGGATTTGAGCCCTTCGACAAGCTCAGGGCGAACGGAGTAAGAGGTTCGGTTCGCCTATGTAACTAATTCCGTTCGTGCTGAGCCTGTCGAAGCACTCTTGGGTCTGTAGATTCGATTCAAGCTAACACACGAACCCTCTCTCCACGGCATGCAAGTTCATGAAATAGATCGTCTAGATAAATCGCGATTTCCTCCGGTTGCAAAGACGGAGGAATGATAAGTCCGTCATCGCGCGAACGGACTCCCAGTCCAACGCGGTAGACAACCCATACGTCGTTTTCGCGGAGCACCTCCAGCTCGAAGCGGCCGTAAATATCGAATTTCATTTCAGCGCTGAATATTCTCCTGATCTCTTTGCTTGAATTCGGTAATGTCGAAATAATAAGTGTCTGGAGTATAATGCCCGCTCACTTGAACGACGACCGCGTCGAATTTCCTGCCTTTGTTGTCGTTGAAACTCCGCTGTCCGGCCGATTTCCAATCGGTTCCTTGTACGCCGTGTCTTCGGCTGATGAAATAATACTCCGCCGCAACGGCTTCGTTGCCGTTCGCAGCGCCGACAATCCTTACGGCGCCATTGACCGAAGATCCATCGCCGCCTTCGAAGCGGATCTTGCCTGAATCGATTTTTGCAAGAAGGTCCGGCGCGAAACGCTTCCGCACTGAAGCAGTCAACTCCGGATCCGTATCATCCCGGTGCGCGGCGCATCCCACACACATCAAAATTGCGAGGATTGCTGGAAAGGCGCGCATCGCAAGATTAGATCATGACGCCGGCAAGAGACTCACCACCGGATTTCCCGTCCCCGACGACGGGCCGTAGGCGTGGAGCTTTCCTTTGAACGTGCCGCCGGTGGCGCCGAGGAGCATCGCGACGTGGCGCCCGCCCATCTCGGCCTGCGTGGTTTTGCAGAAGGACGGAAAGAAACTTTTAATTTCCTTCGCGCGGCCGTGCGTGACCATGTCGATGAACTGGTGGTCGAGCTTCTGGTCCTCGTCCTTGGGCCACGTCGACGGGCCGCGGACGAGCTTGTGCGAGAGCGCGCCGCTCGCGACGACGACCGCGCGCCGCGCGCTTGCGCGGATCGCCGCTCCGACCGCTTCGCCGAAGCGGAGGCACTCCGCGATGTTCGCCATCAAGCAGCACGATAGGGGCACGACCGGCACGTCGAACTTCGGCGTCAGGTACTGGATCGGGTTCACCGTGCCGTATTCGAGCATGAACGGCTCCGCCGCCGACGCGATCGTCGGCGCGCCGGCTTCGTTCGCTTTCGCCGCGATCGCTTCGGCCAATTCCGGATCGCCGGGAAAATCGTACGGCATGCCGGCGATGATATCCGGCGCTTCCGAAGAAGTCAGAACGCCCTTGTGGCGCTTGTGGCTGAGCGCGTAATGGTTGAAAGTCGTGACCCAATGCGTCGAGGACTGCACGATGACGTCGGGGCGGAGCCGCGCGACGACGCCGTCGAGTTCGTGCATGCCGCGGATCATCTCGCGCGTGAACTCCGGCGCCGTCGCCTCGTTGGCGATGCGCGGCGTATGCGTGACGATCAGAGCACCGACGATCTCTCCCATGAAATTTCCTTTCGCCTTCTCAGCGCGGAAATACTTTGAGTTTCCCCGCCGGCAGGCTCACGAAAACTGTGCCGCCCGGCTGAAAGCCCGGGTCGGCCGTCGTTTTGTACGTGAGCTTCGCGCCGCCAGCGGACAAATGATATACCGTCACGTCGCCGAGAAAAAGGCGCGATTCGAGCGCGGCGGGAAACTCGTTCGGCCCGCCTGCCGCTGTATTCGATACGGAAATTTCTTCCGGGCGGATCGCGACCGTCACCTCGCCTCCCATGCCTTCGGGCACGGCGCAGGCGAGAACGCCGAGGGCGGTCTTCACGCCACCGTTTTCCGCCGCGCCGTGAAAAATATTCATCGCGCCCAGAAATTCCGCCACCGGCCTGCTGTGCGAGAAATGGTACAGCTTCTCCGGCGCGCCGGTCTCGAGGACTTTGCCGCCGCTCATGACCGCCATGCGGTCGGCGAGCGCCATCGCCTCGACCTGATCGTGCGTGACGTAAAGCACCGTGATGCCGAGCTTCTTCGAAAGGCCGCGAATCTCGTCGCGCACCTCTTCGCGCAAGCGCGCGTCGAGGTTCGAGAGCGGCTCGTCCATCAGCAGCACCTCGGGCTCGACGGCGATCGCGCGCGCCAGCGCGACGCGCTGCTGCTGACCGCCGCTCAAGAACGGCACCGGCCGCTCGGCGTACTCCGCGAGCTGCACCAGCGCGAGCGCGCTCATCACGCGCTCGCGGAGCCGCGCGCGCGGCATGCGCCGGACGCCGTTCTCCAGCGGGAACGCGACGTTGTCGAAGACGGTCATGTGCGGCCAGACCGCATAGGATTGAAACACCATGCCGATCGCGCGCCGCTCCGGCGGCACGAAGACGCCAGCCGCCGCCGAGCTCATCGTGCGCCCGTTGAAGAGAATTTCCCCCGCATCCGGCTTTTCCAGGCCGGCGGCGCAGCGGAGCAGCGTCGTTTTTCCCGAGCCGCTGAGGCCGAGCAGCACGAAGAATTCCTTGTCGGCGATGGTAAGGTCGACGCTGTCGAGCGCGCGCACCGCGCCGTCGGAGGTCGTGAAGCGCTTGCTGAGTCCGCGAATCTCGATCATACCGGCGAGGCCACCTGCTGCTGGCGGCGTGCGAAGACCCAGAAGGTCGCGACCAGCGGCGACATGACCGCCATCATGACGATCGCGACCGCCGCCGCGTCGCCGAGGCCGCCGCCGTGCCACTGTCCCCAGACATACGTCGACAATACCTGGCTTCGCGGCGACGCGAGGAAAACCGCCATCGTGAGCTCGCGGTACGCCGAGAGCGAAGTCCAGATCCAGGCGTAGACGAGGCCCGGACGGATGAGCGGCACGATGACTTTCAAAAGAATGCGCAGCGTCGGCACGCCGCCGACCTCGGCGGCCTCTTCCAGCTCGCGGTGCACCTGGATCATGCTGCTGTTCAGCACGCGCGTGCCGAAGCTGATCCAGCAGACCGCGTATACCGCCATGAGAACGTAGATCGAGCCGTAGAGCGGCACGACGTCCGAGACCAGCAGCGCGAAGTAGGCGATCGCGAGCGCGAACAAGAGATGCGGCACGGGATGCGGCAGAAACGCGATGGCGTCGAGCGCGACGCGGCCGCGGAGCCGCGAGCGCGTGACGATCCACGAGATCGCCGTGCTCGCGACTATGACGATGGTCGGCACGGCGACCATCAATAGCAGCGTGTTCCAGCCGGCGCCGACGAGCGCGCTGTCGAACAGCGTCGCGCCGTAGCGCTCGAACGACGCCGCGGCGAGCGCCCGGCGCGACGGCATCTGCACGTACGGCAGCAGCGACACCCAGAAGATCGCCAGGAGCGGCAGCACGAAGGCGACGAAAAAATATCCCCCGATCAGCGCCCAGCCGGCAGCGCGCCAGCGTCCCAGCTCGATCAGGCTCGCGCGGTACGATTTTCCCGAGATGATCTGGTAGCGGTGGCTCTGCTTCAGCGCCGCGAAGTACGGCAGCATGAGCAGCAGCGAGACGCAGATCATGATCGAGCCGTACGCGCCGCTGAGCCCGTAGCGCGGCAGCCCTTCGTTCGGGTTGATCATGAAATAGAGCGCCGTGCTGAAGGTGAAGATGTTGTTCGCCATGCCGATCACGCCCGGCACGTCGAAGGCGGCGAGCGCGATGGTGAACATCCAGATGACGGCTGAGAGGAGCGCCGGCCAGATGAGCGGCATCTCGACGCGCAGCAGCGTGCGCAACTTGCCTACCCCGTGGATGCTCGACGCCTCGACCAGTGCAGGATTCATGCCGCGGAGCGCGGCGGAGATCATGACATACGCGAGCGGCGCGAGCGTGAGCCCTTCGACGAAGCCGATGCCGGGGACGGTAGCGATGTTGAGCGGCGCGGCCGTCAGACCGAACAGCTGCATGAATAAAATATTGATCACGCCGATGCGCGGATGGAGCAGAAACACCCAGCCCATCGCCTTGAGGAATGTCGGGAAAAGAATCCCGATGCCGAGGAGGCTCATCGCGAGCGCCTTGTGCGGCAGGTCGGTGCGCTCGATGAGCCAGGCGAAGACGAGCCCGAGCGGGATTGCAATGCCGATCGTCACGGCCGCGAACCTGAGCGTCGTGCCCATGACGCGGTACATGTAGGGATCGCTCATGAGTGTAAAGTAATTAGAGAAACTGTAAGTCGACGGCTGGCCGGGCACCCCGGTCCGGAGGCTCATCCAGACGATCGTGCCGAGCAGACCCAGGATTGCGAGCGCCGCGACGCCGGCGACGCCGGCGAGAAGGAATTTTCCGTCGAAGTGTGCGGCCGCGGCCTTCACTGCTTCAGCATCTTCGCGAGCTCTTCTTTGAACTTGAGCCCTTCGCCGCCTTCGCTTTTCACGTAAGCCGCCATCGCTTCGGCCGGCGCCTGGAGCTTGATGCGATGTTCAGCGAGATATTTCGCCAGCCGCGTGCCTTCGACGAGGTGCGTGGTGCGGCCGTCGTATTTCTCGATGATCGCCTGTGCCTCTTTCGACATCATGAAGGCGACGAACAGCTTCGCCGTGTTCGGGTGGGCGGATTTTTTCAGCGCGCCGAGCTGGAAGTACGAAGTGATCGGCGGCGACGAGCCGGTGATGGCGACGAGCGGCGCGCCTTTTTTCTCCCACATCCACATGTGCTCCAGCGCGCC
This sequence comes from Binatia bacterium, assembly GCA_035259465.1. Taxonomy (GTDB): domain Bacteria; phylum Desulfobacterota; class Binatia; order UBA9968; family UBA9968; genus JAJPJQ01. The sequence continues at coordinate 8,348 of DATFWH010000175.1, read as the reverse complement.
GCCGATATTCGCCATAATAGGAAATTCGCCGCTGACGACGCGCTCCTCTTCGCTGTAGCGCAGCCGCCCGCCGGAGAGCGGGACGAGCTTGCGCGCGAAGTCTCTGACTTTGTCCTGCCCCCACAAGAGCGATAGATCGGCGAGCCACTGGACGTATGGCGGTATCGCCATCTTGCCCGCCCACGCGGGACTCAAGCGCGGGTCGACGAGATCGGCGTAATTCTTCGGCGTCTTGTCTTTGGGAATGAGAGTCGAGTTGTAGATAATGCCGTTGAGCGAAGTGTAAACGAGCACGCTCTCGCGCGGCAGGACTTCCATGTCTTTCGTGATCCAGGGAAACGTCGCGCTCCACGCGACGGGCTCGAGAACTCCCTCCTGGTGCAGCAGCGCGTAATGCGACTGCGAGCCGAGATAAAAATCCGTCGATGCCCTGCCCGCCTTCACTTCCGTGATGACTCGGGCGGCCATCGAGTTCATCTCCGGGCCGGCGGCGAAGTTGATCCGCGTGTTGAGGCCGAATTTTTTATTGAAGGCGGCGCCGAGCTCGGCGAAGCCTTTCCTGCCGCCGAAGGTTTCCGAGCCGGCGACGAAGACGAGCTCGCCTTCCTTGGCGGCGCCGGCGACGAGACGCTCGACGCTGTCGGCCGCGCGCGACGGAGAAGCGGCGAGCGCGATCCACGCGAGCGCCGCGAAGATGATAATCGTGAACCGATTCATGCGGCGAACGTCTTTATCCGAGCGCGGCGATTTCCTGCATGCTCGCGTCGAAGGTGATGTTCTCGTTCTGCCGCGGATCGCGTATCACCCAAACCGGATCTTTGCCGTTGCGCACAGCGTCGATCGACTCCTTCAGCATACTGCGCAGCATGACCACGCCCTGGTCCGACGCGCCGAGGTGCTCCGTCGTCCGGTCGTAAATGAGCCCCTGGCTCTCTTGCGCGACGCGGTCCTGATCGTGCGACGCGATGCCCCACCAGCCGTCCTCGACGCGGTCGTAGACGCCCGGCTGGTCGTTGTCGTAGCCGAGCGTCTTCATGACGAACGGCTTGCCGCGCTCCTCCTCGGTGTAGGGATAGAATCTAAGCCAAAATGTCATCGTCTTGGTGTCGTCCATCGGCACGCGGAAGCGGATCGCATGGTCGGGCCTGCGCCCGCGGCGCGCGGTCGTGTGCCGCGTATGCGACGGGAATATCCAGTGCGAGAACTTGGGCTTGGTGACGCCGGGCACCTCCATGGAAATCTTCGCGCCGTAGTCGCGCCGCTCCCAGTCGATGACCGGGCGCTTGAGCGCCATGTGCGGATACTCGGGGGCGTGCAGCGCGACGAGGTGCGTCTGATCGACGGAGTTCTCGGCGCGCTGGAGCCAGTTGCAGCAGTCCTCGCCCGCGCCTAAATGGCGCTCGCCGTCCTCGCGCGAGAAAAGATCGTAGCGCGGCAAGAGCGGCGCGGGATCGGGCCCGAGGTAGGCGAAGACAAAGCCGCCGATCTCCTCGGCCTTGTAGGCCGGATGCTGGATGCGGTCTTTGAACGTGCTGCCTTCCGGCTCCGTCGGCTGCTCGACGCATTTGCCGGCGAGATCGTAGAGCCAGCCGTGGTAGCAGCAGCGGATGCCGCAGTCCTCGATACGGCCGAACTCCAGCGAGGTCCCGCGGTGCGAGCAGTGCAGGCCCAACAGCCCGAGCTTACCGTTGCCGGCGCGGAACAGCACCAAATCTTCCCCCAACAGCCGGACTTTCGCAGGCCGGCTTTTTTGCGCGATATGCTCGCTGAAAGCTACGGGCCACCAGTAGCGGCGAAGCATCTCGCCACCGGGCGTGCCGCGGCCGACGCGCGTCAATAGATCGTTCTCTTCTTTCGAAAGCATCGGATGGTTCCTCCTAAAGCTTCAGCATCTTGGCGAGCTCTTCCTTGAACTGCAAGCCGCTGTCCTCGCCCTTGAGGTAGAATGCGACGGAATCCTTCGCCTCCTGGAGCTTGATCCCGCTCTCTTTCACATAACGGGCCATCTTGGTCCCTTCGACCAGATGCGACGAGACGAACTCGTGCTTTTCGAGGAGCGCCTGGCCTTCCTTCGAAGCAAGAAAGGCGACGAAGAGTTTCGCGAGATTCGGATGCGCGGAGCTCCGCGGGACGCCGAGCTGAAAATACGACGGCAGCACCGGCGTCGAGCCGGGCACGGCGACGAGGGGCGCGCCCTTCGCCTGCCATTTCCACATCTGCTCGACCGCGCCGCCCATGTTCGCCGAGATCGCGAACTCGCCGCTGACGATGCGCTCCTCCTCGTTGTAGCGCAGCCGACCGACCGACATCGGAATGAGCTTGCGCGCGAAATCCTTGACCCTTTCTTCGCTCCAGATCATCGACATCTCGACGAGCCACGAGACGTAGGGCGGAATGGCGAGCTTTCCCGCCCAAGCAGGGCTGAGGCGCGGATCGACCAGGTCTTCGTATCGCTTCGGCGCCTTGTCTTTCGGGATGAGAGTCGAATTGTAGCTCATGCCGCGGAGCGAGGTGTAGACGAGGACGCCCTCGCGCGGATAGATCTCCATCTCCTTTTTGATCCAGGGAAAGGTCCCTGACCAGTCGACTTTCTCCAGCGCGTTTTGCTGGTGCAGCAGCGCATAATGCGACTGCGAGCCCAGGTAAAAATCGGTGGAGGACTTGTTACCGCTTTTCCCTTCGGTGATGACGCGCGCGGCCATGGCGTTCATGTCCGGGCCGGCGGCGAAGTTGATGCGCGCCTTCAACCCGTATTTTCTGTTGAAGGCCTCCTCGATCTCGGCCATCGCCTTCTTGCCGCCGAAGGTCTGCGCGCCGGCGATGAAGTTGAACTCGCCTTCCTTTTTCGCCGCGGCGACGATCTCATCGATGGTCGCGGCGCGGACACTGGAAAGCGCCGGCGCGAGCAGTAAAAATACGGGGAAACAGCGTGACAGGATCTTCTTCAAGTTTCGCTTAGTCGAGCAGATCTTCGTGCGGCACGAGCCGGATGATCTCGTTTTTCGCCGCGTCGCGCACAACGCCTAGCGGGTCGCGGCCGTTCTTTACGGCTTCGATCGATTCGCGATAAAGGCGGCGCAAGAGGATCACGCCTTTATCGGTTGCTGCCAAGTGTTCGGTCGACCGGTCGTAGATCGTCCCCTGGCTTTCCTGCGCGGCGCGGTCCTGATCCGCGCGCGCGAACCAGCCGATGGAGTCGTCCCAACGATAGACGCCCTGTTTGGTATCGACGATGCCTTGCTCCGCGCGGTCCTCCATGATCTTTACGGTCTGGCCGTCGCACGACGCGCCGAACTCGACCGTGAAGTGCATCGAGGAGGAATCGTCGACCGGCACGCGCCAGCGCATCACCTCGCCCGCGCTGCTCGCGCGGTGCTCGGTCGGATGGCCCTCCTCGACGTTGCCGGTTTTGTTCATCGTCGGAAAAACGAAGTAATTGACGTGCGCCCACTTCTTCCCGTCGACGCGGCGCGTGTAGGTGTTGACGATGCCGTGCTCGAACGGCTGAGGATTGATCTCGCCGTCGTCCCACGCCGGCGTTTTAGAAGTGCGGTGGAGCCATTTGAGATGGTGTTGGTCGACGGAGTTCTCGATCATCTGGAAAAAGTTGCAATGGATCAACCGCCCCTGGCGCGCGCGCACGCCGTCGTCGCGCACTAGCACGTCCCAGCGCGGCAAGAGCGGCGCGGGATCGGGACCGAGATAAGCGAAGATCACGCCGCCCAGCTCTTGGACTTTGTAGGCGCGCTGGCGCACGCGCTCTTTGAAATTGCTCTCGGGCGGCTCGCCCGGCTGCTCCAATATTTTTCCCTCCACGTTGTAGAGCCAGCCGTGGTAGCAGCAGCGGAGCCCGCCGTCCTCGATGTGGCCGAACTCCAGCGACGTGCCGCGGTGCGCGCAGCGGAGCGTGAGCAGGCCGAGCTTGCCGACATCGTCGCGGAACAGCACCAGATCCTCGCCGAACAACCTCTTCTTAATCGGACGCTTCTTCAGCTCCGCAGCGAAGCCGATCGGATGCCAATAGCGCCGCAGCATCTCGCCGGCAGGCGTGCCCGGCCCCACGCGGGTGTAAATATCGTTTTCTTCGCGCGACAACATGACGACCTCGATTCTACTGCTTCAATATATTCGCCAGCTCTTCCTTGAACTTCAGCCCCTCGCCCGTCTCGCTCTTGAGATAGTAGTCGATGGACTGCTTCGGCTCCTGCAGCGCCACGCGGTTGTCGCGTAGATACTTCGCCATGATCGTCCCCTCGACGAGATGCGAGCTGCGCGATTCGTTTTTCTGCAGCAGCGCCTGGCCCTCCTTTGAGGCCATGAAGGCGACGAAAAGCTTGGCGAGATTCGGATGCGCCGAATTCTTCGGCACGCCGAGCTGGAAATAATCGGTGTTGATGGGAGTCAAACCCGGCACGGCGACGAGCGGCGCGCCTTTCGCCTGCCAGTCCCACATATGCTCGAGCGCGCCGCCGATGTTCGCCATGATGGGAAACTCGCCGCTTACAACGCGCTCCTCCTCGTTGTAGCGCAGCCGGCCCGCCGACAGCGCGACCACCTTGCGCGCGAAGTCTTTGACCTTCTCCTGTCCCCAGACGAGCGACAATTCCGCGAGCCATGCGACGTAGGGCGGGATCGCCATTTTCCCCGCCCACATGGGGCTAAGCTTCGGGTCGACGAGATCGGCGTAGCTCTTCGGCGCCTTGTCCTTGGGGATGAGATTGGGATTATAGATGATGCCGTTGGGTGATGTGTAGACCAAAACCCCCTGGCCGGGAAAGATCTCCATTTCCTTGGTGAGCCAGGGAAAGATTCCCGACCAATTCACCGTCTCCAGCGCGTTTTCCTTGTGCAGCAGAGCGAAGTGCGATTGGGACCCCAGGAAGAAATCGGACGACGACTTTCTTCCGACCTTGACTTCCGTGATGAGACGCGCTGCGCGCGCGTTCATGTCCGGACCGGCGGCGAAGTTGATGCGGAGCTTGAGACCGAATTTTTTCGCGAAGGCGCCCTCGATCTCCGTCATCCCTTTGCGGCCGCCGAAGGTCTGCGCGCCGGCGACGAAGACGAGCTCTTCGCCTTCTTTCTTCGCCGCCGCGGTGACTTGCTCGAGGCTCTCCGCGGCGAGCGGCGCGCTCTGCCCGGCGCAGAATGCTGCGCCGACAACCAGCGCCGCGAGCGCGACTTTAAACGGCGGCATGGGCCGGCTCCGCGCCGTCGAGCTTATATTCGGCAGGCACCAGACGAAGGATTTTGTTTTTCTCGGGATCGCGAATGATACCGATGGGGTCTTGACCGTTCCTCACGGCGTCGATCGACTGCTTTAGCATGCGCCGCAGCAGAATGACGCCTTCGTCGGAGACGCCGAGATGCTCGGAGGTCCGGTCGAAGATCGGTCCCTGGCTCTCCTGCGCGCAGCGGTCCTGGTCGCCGCGCGCGATCCAGCCCGTCTCCTCGTCCCAGCGGTATTTTCCCGAAACGCTGTCGAGCAGTCCCTGCTCGCTCTGGTCGGCGGGCATGCGCGGCGGCGGCTTGCCGTCGACGAGCGGCCCGAAGTAGAGCGTGAAGTGCATCGTGTTGGTATCGTCGATCGCGACGCGCCAGCGGAGCGCCTCGTAGCCTTCGTGCGTCGCGGCGAACGCCGCCGGATGATCCTCGGGCAGATGGTAGCCGACCTTGTTCATGTTGGGCATGAGAAAAAGGCTGATCGTCCGGTAATACTCGTCGCCGACGCGGCGCGTGAATGTGTCGAGAATGCCCCAGTCGGTCGCCTCGGAAGTCAGCTTCTCGTCCTTCCAGTAGCGCGTCTTGGGGGTGCGATGCAGCCACTTGAAGTGGTGCTGATCGACGCTGTTTTCGACCATCTGCAGGAAGTTGCAGTGGACGATACGCGCATTCAGCGCGCGCACGCCGTCCTCTCTGACGAGGACGTCGTAGCGCGGCAAAAGCGGTGCGGGATCGGGTCCGAGATAGGCGAAAACGATGCCGGCGAGCTCCTGGACCTTGTAGGCCGGCTGGCGCACGCGGCCTTTGTAGCTGCTGTCGGGCGGCTCGCCCGGCTGTTCGAGGACCTTGCCTTCTACGTCGTAAAGCCAGCCGTGGTAGCAGCAGCGAAGACCGCCGTCTTCGATATGGCCGAATTCCAGAGAGGTGCCGCGGTGCGAGCAGCGGAGCGCCAAAAGGCCCGGCCGGCCGCGATCGTCGCGGAATAAGACAAGATCCTCGCCCAACAGCCGCCGTTTGACCGGCCGGTTCTTGAGTTCCAGCGACAAGGCGATCGGATGCCAATAACGTCTCAGCATCTCGCCGCCGGGCGTGCCGCGCCCGACACGTGTCAGGGTCTCGTTCTCTTCAAAGCTCAGCGCCATCGCTTGTCCTCCCTCGGCGACACTGATGGTGAGCTAACATATGCAGAAAATGGGTGTCAACCGGACCGCGCTGAGGCGCGTCCGCAGAATAGAATATCGGGAGAAATAATTAAGGGAAGGAGGGCCTTTCGCGCCGAAGCGCGAAAGGCCCCGTTGGGTGGAGCGACTAAATTTTTCGAAACGGACTGCTCGCGCTTCTCAGACCCTGAATGTGCATGGGGCCGGCCGGCTTGTCCTTCGTCGGCGCGACATCTTCCTCCAGCAGCTTGTCGAGCGCATCGTCGCCGCGAAGGCCTTCGAGCTTGACCTTGATGCGGAGGTTGTTCGCGCTGTCGGCGTTGATAAGCGCCTGCTCGAGGCTGATTTTGCCTTCTTTGTAAAGCATGAGCAGAGCGTGGTCGAAGGTCTGGCAGCCTTCCTGAACGCCCTGCTCCATAGCCTCTTTGACGACGTCCATCTGGCCTCTTTTAATCAGCTCCTTGATGCGCGGCGTGTCCATAAGGATCTCGATCGCGGCGACGCGCTTGCCGTCGACGCCGGGAACCAGACGCTGCGAGATGATGCAGCGGAGATTGAGCGAGAGCTGCATCAAAACCTGCGGGTGGCGCGGCTCGGGAAAGAAGTTGAGGATGCGCTCGAACGACTGGTTGGCGTTGGTCGAATGCAGCGTCGCGAGACAGAGATGGCCGGTGTCGGCGAAGGTGATCGCTGCCTCCATGGTGTCGGAGTCGCGGATCTCGCCGATGAGAATGACGTCCGGCGCCTGGCGCATCGCGTTTTTCAGCGCGGCGGCGAACGAGTCGGTGTCGAATCCCAGCTCGCGCTGATTGACGATCGCCTTTTTATGCGGGTGGACGAATTCGATCGGGTCCTCGACCGAGATGATGTGTCCCGGCGCGTTGGTGTTGCGGTGGTCGATCATCCCGGCGAGCGAGGTCGATTTACCTGAGCCGGTCGCGCCGACGACGAGCACGAGACCGCGCTTGGTCATCGCGATATCTTTCAGGATCTGCGGCAGCCCGAGCTCGTCGAGCGTCTCGATGTCGGTGCGGATACGGCGGATGACGATGCCGACCGAGCCGCGCTGGCGAAAGACGTTGACGCGAAAACGGCTCAGCTCCTGGTACGAGAGCGCCAGGTTCATCTCCATGTGCTCGTTGAACTGATGCCACTGCCGCTCGTTCATGAAGGACTTCGCGAGCGCTTCGAGCTCCTCGGGCGTGAAGACGTGCTCGCCGATCGGCTGCACGATGCCTTGGATTCGGTACATCGGCGGACTCGCGACCGTGAAATAAATGTCCGAGGCGTTCCGCTCGACCATGACGCCCAAAAATTCCGTGAGGTTGATGCTAGCTTCCGACATACGGCGTCTCCTTTTATTGCGCCTCCGCCACGATTAAGCGCGCGCGCGGCTGGCCGCGACCCCGCCGACGCCGAAAGCGCCGCCGCCGAAGAGGTTCTGCGTCATGCTGCGCGACTGCGCCTCCTCCTGCGTGACGACCCCGCGGCTCGCCAGATCGACCAGCGCCATGTCCATCGTCTGCATGCCGTCCTTCTGGCTCACTTGCATCGTGCCGGGTATCTGGTGGATCTTTCCTTCGCGGATGAGGTTCCGGATGGCGGTCGTGCCGGTCATGACTTCGAGCGCCGCGACGCGGCCGTCGCCCGCCTTTTTCTTCAGCAGGGTCTGTGTGATGACCGCCTCGATCGATTCTGCGAACTGCGCCCGGATCTGCGCCTGCTGGCTCGGCGGAAAGACGTCGATAACGCGGTCGACCGTCTTCGGCGCGCTGGAAGTATGCAGCGTGCCGAAAACCAGGTGGCCGGTCTCGGCCGCGGTCAGCGCGAGCTGGATCGTCTCCAGATCGCGCATTTCGCCGACCAGGATGATGTCGGGGTCTTCGCGCAGTGCCGCGCGTAGCGCGTTGGCGAACGAATGCGTGTGGAAGCCGAGCTCGCGCTGGTTCACCAAACACTTCTTCG
>DATFWH010000174.1:0-7349 GCA_035259465.1 Binatia bacterium | reverse complement strand
ACATAACTGGACCTTATCCAGAGTGGCGGAGGGATCGGCCCGCAGATGCCACAGCAACCGGTTTCACCGAAAGGTGAAACGCTGGTGCTAATTCCCGCCTCCGGGAGAACCGGGGGGAAGATAAGGTGAGGGTAAAAACCTCTTCTTATCTTTGAGAAGAGGTTTTTTTTTGGCCGCGAGACAGGTTTTGAGATGACGACGCGACTCAGCCAGGACGAGATCGAGCGCTATAGCCGCCAGATCATGATCCCCGACTTCGGCGGCAAGGCGCAGATCCGGCTTTGCGAGAGCAAGGCGCTCGTGATCGGCGCCGGCGGCCTGGGCTCGCCGGCGGCGTTCTATCTCGCCGCCGCGGGCGTCGGCACGCTCGGGCTCATCGACAGCGACCGCGTCGAGCTTTCGAACCTGCAGCGGCAGATTTTGCACGCGACGGCGGACTTGGGACGCCTCAAAGTCGAATCGGCGGCGGAGAAGCTCGATCGGCTCAATCCCCAGGTCGCCGTGCGCACGTACGCGACGCGGCTCGACGCCGCCAACGCGGCGGAGATTTTCGCCGACTACGACTTCATCGTCGACGGCAGCGACAACTTCGACACGAAATTCCTCGTCAACGACACCGCCGTCTCGCTCGGCAAAGCGTTCTCGCACGCCGGCATCGTGCGCCTGCAGGGCCAGACGATGACGGTCGTGCCGCACAAAAGCGCCTGCTACCGCTGCGTCTTTCAGGAGCCGCCCGCGCCGGGCGAGCTGATGAACTGCCAGCAGGCGGGCATTCTCGGCGCGGTCGCCGGCGTGGTCGGCGCGATCCAGGCGACCGAGGCGATCAAATACCTCAGCGGCATGGACGAAGAGCTGCTGACGGACCGCGTCCTCACCTACGACGCGAAAACGATGAGCTTCAGGACCATCGAGGTACGGAAAAATCCCGCGTGCGCCGCCTGCGGCGAAAAGGCGGAGAGGAGAAGCCATGAGCTACGTTAAAGGGTTGAAGTGTCGCGAGTGCGGCCAGGATTATCCCAAAGAGCCGCTTCATGTCTGCGAGACCTGCTTCGGTCCGCTGGAAGTCGTCTACGACTACGACGCGATCAAGAAAGCGCTCTCGCGCGAAAAGATCGCGGAGCGGCCGAAAAATCTCTGGCGCTACCGCGAGCTGCTGCCGATCGACGGCGAGCCGCGCGCCGGATTGTATTCCGGCTTCACGCCGCTCGTGCGCGCGCATCGCCTGGGCGAAGTGCTGGGCGTGAAGGAGCTCTACATCAAGGACGACTCGGTCAATCATCCGACCTTCTCGTACAAAGACCGCGTCGTCTCGGTCGCCATCTCCAAGGCGATCGAGTTCGGCTTCGAGACCGTCTCGTGCGCCTCGACCGGCAACCTCGCCAACTCCGTCGCGGCGCACGCCGCCAAGGCGGGGCTCAACTGCTACGTCTTCATTCCCGACGGCCTCGAGCAGGGAAAGATCATCGGCTCGGCGATCTACGGGCCCAAGACGGTCTCCATCCAGGGCAACTACGACGACGTCAACCGGCTTTGCAGCGAGATCGGCGACAAATACGGCTGGGCTTTCGTCAACGTGAATCTCCGTCCGTATTACGCCGAGGGGGCCAAGACGCACGCCTTCGAAGTCGCCGAGCAGCTGGGCTGGAAGCTGCCGAAGCATATCGTGGTCGCCTCGGCCGGCGGCACGATTCTTCCGAAGCTGCACAAGGCGTTCAAAGAGCTCGAGCAGGTGGGGCTGATCGAATCGAGCGAGTGCAAAATCTACACGGCGCAGGCGACCGGCTGCGCGCCGATGGTCCAGGCGCTGAAGAAAGGCACGGACCTGATCAGCCCGGTGAAACCCAATACCATCGCCAGCTCGATCGCCATCGGCAATCCCGCCGACGGCTACTACGTGCTCCAGGCGGTGCGCGAATCGGGCGGCTGGGGCGAGAGCGTGACCGACGAGGAGATCATCGACGGCATCAAGCTGCTCGCGCGGACCGAAGGCATCTTCACCGAGCCCGCCGGCGGCACGGAGGTCGCCGTCGCGAAGAAGCTCATCCAGCAGGGCAAAATTCCGCGCGACGAATCGATCGTGATCAGCGTCACCGGCAACGGCTATAAGTGTCTGGAGTCGGTCGTCGCGAGCGTCGAGAAGCCGTTCAAGATCAACGCGACTCTGAAGAACTTCGACGATCTTTACGCCGAGCTGGCGGAAAGCGCGCCGGGCAAAGTCGCGGCGGGAAAATAAGTCCCCGCGGCTACTGAATGACTAACGACAGCGGCACGTCGTCGAAGTTCCCGAGCGCGTCGGTCACGCGAAAGACAGGATTATAAGTCGCCGGCGACGCGCCGCCCGGCATGCCGCTCACCACCCCGGACGTGCTCGCGCCCAATCCCGACGGCAGACTTCCTCCCACGATCGACCAAGTGTACGGCAGCTTTCCACCCGATGCTTTGAGCGTCGCCGAATAAGCCTGGCCCACAGAGCCTTTCTTCAGGCTCTTCGTCTTGTTCACCAGCGCCGGATAAATCACGATCGAGAATTGTTTCGTCACGGATCCGCCGAGGCTATCCGTGACGCGGACGGTGAAGCTCGGCGGCCTCTTGTTGTTGGCTTTGGTCGGCTTTCCACTGATAACGCCGGTGGAGGAATTCAGGCTAAGGCCAAGCGGCAGCGCGCCTGCAAAGACGGTTGCCGTATAGGGAGCCGCGCCGCCGCTTATTTGCAGATTCACGCTGTAGGCAAATCCCACCCCGCCGTCCGGCAAACTGTTGGCGCCGATGACGAGCGGCGGCGGCTTGACGGTCGTCGTCTGGCTGGCCGTGTTGTTGCCGGAGTTGAAGTCGCTTTCATTCGCGGCGACCGAAGCGTTGTTCGTCGCCTGGCCGATCGCCGTCGTCGCGGCGACAATGGCAATCGTCGCGCTTCCCTGATTGAGGATGCCGCCGAGATTGCACGTGATCGTGCTGGTGCCGCCGCAGCTGCCCTGGCTCGGCGTCGCGGAGACGAAATTCAACGTTGCGGGCAAGGTATTCGTCACCGTTACGCCCGTGGCGTCGATGAAGCCGCGATTCTTGACTGTCAACGTGTACGTGACGTTGTTGCCGACGATTACGGGATCCGGCGCATCCGTACCGGTCAGGGCTAAATCCAATCCTGTCGCGAAGAAGCCGAGCGCCGCGTCCGCCTGGACGAGGCCGAAGCCGCTGTCGTTGTCGAATCCAACCGTTCCCATGTCGATCGCCGAATTCTCCATCGCGGCGTAGACATCAGACGGGGCGAGCGAGGAATTCGCCTGGAGCAGCAGGGCGGCGACGCCGCCCGCGTGCGGCGCGGCGGCGGAGGTGCCGAAGAAGTTCGGGTGGCCGTCCGATTCGGGATCGACGCCGGTGAAGAAAAACGTCGTGTTGCCGCCGTCGGGCGCGGTGATCTCGGGCTTGTCCGCGCGCGGGTCATTGATCGGATTTCCCGAGGTGCTGAAGAGAACCGGCGTTCCGCCGGCGGAGGAATAAGACTCCAAGACAGGTGGAGAGACACCGAAAACCGGTGTTTTCGTATATCTGACAGCGCCGACCGCTTCCGCCCCGTTCGCGTTGGAGTGGCCGTAGATCGTGCTGCTTTGCGTGTCGTACTCGTTCAGCGTCATCGAGCCGAAATAGACATACTTCAGCAATCCCGGATTGGCGCCGGCGCCGAATTTCACGATCATCAGCTTCAGCGCTTGCGCGCTGCCGGTCGGATTGGTGTAGTCGAGGATCTCCACCGCGTCGTGTCCGATATTAGTAAAAGCGCTCGCGGCCACCACCTGATTCGAGCTGTTGAGCAGGTAGATGTCGAGGTCGTTTTGGCTCCCCGGCGAGCCGCTCACGGAGAAAAACGGCGAGTCCCACTGGAGCACGATGGTGACGTCCGCATGCGCGGCGACGGTGATGTTTTGAAAATCATCCGAGCCGCCGGAATTGAAGTTGTGCGCCGTGCCGCCAAAAAAAGTCAGACCCGCTCCCGCCGCCGGGAAGACGTTTGGGTTATAGCTGCCCCCGGGGCGAAAGCTGCTCTGGTAGCTCTGCCGCGCCTCGTTGCCGGCCGCCGAGAAGTAGGCGGCGCCGCCGGCGACGACGGTATCGACCGCCTGCGCGATCGGTCCGTCCTGAAACATCGGCTCCGCGTAATAGAACACGTCGTCGATAATGACTTTTGCGCCGGCATTTTTCAGCGCTTTGATGTTGTTCGCGAACGCGGCGGTGCCGTTGAACGCCGAGGCGAACGCGAGCGAAGCGCCCGGCGCGACGTCGTGGACGATCTGCAGCATCGCGCGGCCCTCGTCGGTCGCGCCCGAGCAGCTGGAAATTTCCTGAACCACCTGGACCGTCGAGAGATCACCGCTGGCGACATCTCCTGCGGCGCCGCCGAGGCAATTGAAGCTGTCCGACAGGACGCCGACCTTCACGCCGGTGCCGTCGACGCCGAAGCTCGTGCGAGCGACGTCCGCGTGCATGGCGGCGTCGCCCTGACTCGTCACGCTGCCCGCGTGAGTGCCTGCGGAGGCCTCGCGCGCGAATCTGAGACTCCGGAGATCGCCGGCCGCGGCGATCGCGGAAACCGGCAGCTCGCCGGAGACGATGCGGCCGGAGACGACCGCGTTCTGCATGCCCAGGGCTTCCAACTCGGCCCGGAGCGTCTCCGCGTCGTCTTCGGCGACCGCGTCGACGATGACGAGCTCGCCGACCAGTTTCATGCGCCGATTAGGCGCGCGCAGCGCCGCGCGGCTTCCTTGAGCATCGCGCACAAGCTGCTGTTCGTGAAGTTCGATCAGAGCCGGCGTGATCTTCGCCGATCGGGCATCTTTGCCGTCCTGCGCGCCGGCAGGGACGGCGCTGAAAATCACAGACCCCGCGACAAGCCCAAGTAGGTACAATCTAAAGGCTTTGAATCGGTTAAAAATTGTCATTTACCTACCTTCGAAAAGCGCTAAATTCCGCATTCTGCCATCTTGGACTGAGATTGGCCAGTAAAATTCACTTCAGCTCAAAATTGCCAGAGAAAACAGCATGATGCGTGCCAGAGTAATCCTGGGTGTTCGCCATCCTCGCCTTGCAACCTCCGGTGCTTAGGTCTATAAATTGATTTTGACCCGCCAGACTGCGGTTAACGGCGAGCAATTCGAGGCAGGGAGGTTGAACATGAGCGTCCGTGTCCGCGTGCCGACCCCGCTCAGGAAATTCACCAACGGGGCCGACGAGGTAAACGCCCAGGGGCCGAACGTCCGCGCCCTGGTAGACGATCTGGAACACAAATATCCCGGCATCAAAGAGCGCATCTGCGACGAGACCGGCAAGGTCCGCCGGTTCGTCAACGTCTACGTCAACGGCGACGACATACGGTTCTTGCAGAATCTCGAGACATCGCTGAAAGAAGGCGACAACATCTCGATCGTCCCGGCGATCGCCGGCGGATAAGACACGCCGAGATCTCAATGGCTCATCCGACCGCAGCGCGCTGGATCGCCGCCGAACGGCTCCGAGAGCCGAAGGTCATCGATTCCGTCCTCGATCTCATCGGCGACACTCCTCTCATAGAGATCCGCAGGATCGCCGAGGGCATCTCCCCCGGCGTGAAAATTTTCGCGAAGCTCGAAGGCTTCAACCCCGGTGGCTCGGTCAAAGACCGTCCGGCGCTCAAGATGATCCAGGAGGGAATCAACAGCGGGAAGCTCGCGCCGGGGAAAACCATCATCGACTCCACCTCGGGCAACACCGGCATCGCGCTCGCGATGATCGGCCGCGTGCTCGGCTATCCGGTCGAGCTCGTCATGCCGTCGAACGTAAGCGCGGAGCGCAAGCGCATCATCGACGCCTACGGCGCGAAAGTCTCCTACAGCGATCCGCTGGAGGGCTCCGACGGCGCGATCCGCCTCTGCCGCGAGATCTTGCACAAGAATCCCGAGAAGTACTTCAAGCCCGATCAGTACTTCAATCCGATGAACCCGCAGGCGCATTACGAAACGACCGGCCCGGAAATTTACCGCCAGACCAACGGCCAGATCACGCATTTCATCGCCGGCATCGGCACGGGCGGCACGATCATGGGAACGGGCCGCTATCTCAAAGAGAAAAACCCTAAGATCCGCGTGATCGCCGTCGAGCCGGACGACGCGCTGCACGGCCTCGAAGGGCTCAAGCACATGGCGACTTCGATCGTGCCGGGCATCTATCACGAGACCGAGCTCGATGAAAAATTCCCGGCTGCGACCGACCCCGCCTACGCGATGGTTTATCGGCTGAGCCAGGAGGAAGGCATTCTGGTCGGCCAGTCCTCCGGCGCGGCGATGCACGCGACCCTGCAAATCGCGCGCAAGCTTCGCTCCGGCGTCCTCGTCACGGTCTTTCCGGACTTCGGCGACAAATACCTCACGACGAACCTGTGGGTCGGCTGGCGCGACCGCATGGCGGTGGGCAATTTGCAGTTCTCGATTTGATACCGCGATGAAGGCGCAGAAGGAAAAAGTCTCCGAGCGGATCTATCTCACCTTCCCGAAGCAGCTGGTCAAGGAGCCGCTCGTCTGCCAGCTGGCGAAAAAATTCGACATCCTCTTCAACATCCGCGGCTCGACGGTGACGGCCGATATGGGTCTCGTCGCGCTCGAGATCGACGGCGAGCGCGCCGAGGTCGATAAGGCGATCAAATGGCTGAAGGACAAAGGCGTGATCGTCGAGCCGATCGAGAAAAACGTCATCGAATAGCGGCCGCGCCGCTCGTTGTCGGCCTCCCTTTCTCCTGATACGCTCGTCCTGCTCTGATTACATTTCAAGCCGACGCCGAATTCGCCTGGCATCCGACGGCCGATGTCGTCGCGCGGAGCCGCCTCAGGCGGTTCATGGACCGCCATGGCATCGGCGCGCTCGAAGAGCTCCACCGCCGCTCTATATACGATATCGAATGGTTCTGGAGCGCCGTGCTCGAAGAGCTCGGGATCGAATTCTACCGTCCCTACGATCGCATCGTCGACCTCGCCAAAGGCATCGCGTGGCCGCGCTGGTGCTGCGGCGCGCAGCTGAATATCGTTCACAACTGTCTCGACAAATGGATGGCGACGCCGGTCGCGCGCCGCGAGGCGGTGCGCTGGGAAGGCGAGGACGGCGAGACGCGAGTCCTCACCTACGACGAGCTCGACCGCGAGGTCTGCCGCCTAGCCAACGCGCTGCGCACGCTCGGGATGAAAAAGGGCGACGTGGCCGCGCTGTTCATGCCGATGCTGCCGGAAACGGTCGCGGCGCTTTTCGCGGTGGCGAAGCTCGGCGGCATCGCGCTGCCGCTCTTCTCCGGCTACGGCGCCGCCGCCGTCGCCGAAAGGCTGCGCGACAGC
>DATFWH010000173.1:0-4234 GCA_035259465.1 Binatia bacterium | reverse complement strand
CCGGCCGGACGAGCCGGCCGCTCGCCGTCATGCTGTGGCATCTCTGGGACGAAGAGCAGAATCTTCCGGCCGCTTCCGCACTAGGAGTTTTGTTGATAGCGGTCTTGATGATAGTAACTTTTTCCGGCAGGGCGATCGTCGCCCGAGGAATGGGATCGCCGTAGCGCTTTCTGCCGTAAAGAAGGAGGTACTCGATGCCCGGCTTCAAGCGTCCTTCGAGCCCGGCCCCGCGCTCGGTGCCTCTGGCGCTTTGTCTTGCGATCTTTTTCGCTGCGCACCCGGCGCTTGGCGACTGGAAATCTGAGTGGGAGAAGACACTCGCCGCCGCGAAAAAAGAAGGCCGCGTCAATCTCTACATCGGCCGCTACGGCCAGCCGCAGCTACTCGCGGAATTCACCAAAGAGTTCCCCGAGATCAAGCCGGTCTCCGTCAACGGCAGCGGCAACCAGCTCGCGCTGAGGATTCTCGCCGAAACGCGCGCCGGGAAACCGATCGGCGACCTCTACAGCGGCGGCGCGAACTCGAGCTATACGCTGCTTTATCGCGGGCGCGTGCTCGCGCCGGTGCCGCCGGCGCTGATCCTTCCCGAGGTCATCGATCCGTCGAAGTGGTATACGGGCAAACACGTCTACACCGACAACGACGGCAAATTTATTTTCGTTTACATCGCCAATCCCGGCCGCGGCAGCATCGCTTACAACACCTCGCTCGTGAATCCCGCCGACTTTAAATCCCATTGGGACATCATCAATCCCAGGTGGAAAGGAAAGGTCGGCTCGCAGCCGCTCACCGAGACCGGGCTCGGCGCGTCGCTGCAATTTTTCTATTATAACCCGGAGATCGGCCCGGAGTGGATTCGGAAACTTTATTCCACGATGGACGTCACCTTCGGCGACCGGCATCTTCTCGTCGACTGGCTGGCGAAAGGCAAGCTCGCGCTCTGCATCGGCTGCCGCGGTCTGGAAAAGGCTAGAAGCCAGGGTTTGCCGGTGGCGGACTTCGACGACAGCCTATGGAAAGAGGCGCAGGGCCTGACCACCGGCGGCGGCTCGCTGAGCCTCATCAAAGGCGGACCTAATCCCAATGCCGCGAAGGTCTTTATCAACTGGTTCCTGTCGCGCCGCGGACAGATCGCGATGCAGAGCTCGAACGACCTCTACGGCGAGCCGCCGCCGAACTCGCGCCGCATCGATATTCCCAAGGATACGCTGCTGCCGGAAAACCGCATCGTCGAAGGCAGAAGCTACATCGACATCTCCGGCAGCGAGTACGCCGATCTCACGCCGATCTTCAAGCTCGGCAAAGAGATCATGAAGAACGTCGAGCAGAAGCGGTAGTCCCCTTCCGCCCGCTCGCCGTTAAACTTTCAGCTTCGTAAAGACCTTCAGCGCGTTCTTGTTGAAAATCTTGATCTTGTCCTCGGTGCTCAAAAACTCGAGCTTGTCGACCGTCGGCAGCACATCGTCCGACGGCCTGCCGTCCTCGCGCACCGCGCCGCCGGAGCCCGGGAATTCCGTGCCGAACATCATCTGATCCACGCCCCGCTGCTTGATCGACGCCGTGAGAAAATTATCGTCGTACGCGCAGCAGTCGTAGAAGAGATTCTTGCTGAAATCCTTCTGCGCGATGTGATGGTCGGTCGGGATGAAGCGGTTGAGCGCGCCGCCGCAGTGGCAGATCACGATCCTCAGGCGCGGGAACTGTTCGAACACCTTGCTGTGTTGGAGCAGGTGCATCGCGATGAACTCCTCGATGTAGTTGTTCATCTGATAGTTATGCGGGATGACCTCGATGCGCGGATCGTAGCTCGTCGAGGGATGGACCATGAGCGGCACGTCGAGCTCCTGCGCCTTGGCGTAGAGCGGGTGCCAGTAGACATCGTGCATGCCGGGCGCCTCGCGTTTGCCGCCCGGATCGGGGTTGACGTAGGCGCCGACGAAGCCCAACTCTTTCACGCAGCGCTCCAGCTCGGCCGCGCAGTTCTTCGTGTCGAGCGAGGCGCTCTGCGGCAGCTGCGCCATGCCGACGAAGCGGTCGGGATGGAGTTTGACGATGCGCGCGATCGTATCATTTGTGACGCGGCAGATCGCCTCCTGGAGAAACGGCCGCGTCCAATGCCACATGGCGACCGGCCGCGGGCCGATGAGCTGCACGTCGATCTTCCGCTCGTCCATGCCTTTGAGGTGCGCCTTCTGGGCGTTTTCCAGCAGCTCGTCCGAGATCTCCAGTTTTCGATTCGGCGTGTTGAGCGAGACCATCCCGCCGAGATGGCCGCGGAAATGGGGCGGCGTGCTCATGTGGCCGTGAACGTCGATGACTTTATGGTTTTGATACATGATCCCTCCTGTTTGGGCCCGTGTCGTTTCGCTTGTCTTACTTCTCCCGGAGAATTTTTTCCAGTGGTCCGTTCTCGCGGAACGGCTCGGGCCAGCCGAGATATTCCTTGAACTCCGGCCGCGTGCGTATGAGATCCTTGACGACGTTGTCGATCCCCTTGTCCGGAACGATCGGCGCGCGCTTCCACAGCGGCGCATAGGCCGCGACTGAGCGCTTGACGAGCGCCGGGTCCTTTTCCCTGAGCCACTTGGCGAAGGATTTTTCCGCGGCGCGATGATCCCTGCGGATGAGATTGATCGCGGCCACGTAAGCGCGGAGGAAATCCTCGGTAGCCTTCGGCTCGGCGCGAATATAAGCGCGGCTGCTGGTGACACAGGACGAGGGATAAACGATATCGGTCTTACTCAGGTCGACGAGCACCGGCCATCCGCGGTCGATAAACGGCAGCGCGTAGCGCGTCGTCAGCGCCGCGGCGGCGATGCGGCCGGCTTCGAGCGCGGCGACCATCTCCGGTCCGGCGCCGAGCTGGAGAATCGTCAGGTCTTTCTCCGAGTCGAGACCGAGCTGCTGCAGCGCGGCTTTGAGATAGAAGTGCGTGCTCGAGCCGTAGCGCGTCACCGCGCTCCCCTGCCCTTTCAAGTCGGCCGGCGTCTTGATCTCCGGCCGCGCGATCAGATAGACGGGGTCCGTGTCGATCGGGCAGGCGAGCAGCACCACGTCGCCGCCCGCGGCGCGCGCCGCCACAACCGATTCGGCGCCGACGCCCGAGAGCGGCAGATCGCCGGTGATGATGACGAGCGCGATCAACGATCCGCCGCGGATCTGCACCGGCTCGACGTCGAGCCCGTGGCGAGCAAAGAGTCCGCTGTCTTTTGCCACCCAGACCGGCAGATGCGCCGGCGAAACCGTCGTGCCGTAATAGATGCGCTTGAGCTCTTGAGCGCGCGCCGGCCGGGCGAGCGCGAGGAGGAAGCAGATCACCAAAAGACGGTAGAGATTCGATCGGGTCATGGTCGTGCGGCTCGTCCGGTCGTCGCCCCCGCACGTAGGACGCTCACTCCACTTTATATCCCAGCTCGCGCGCGACTTCGACGGCGAAGCGCGGCTCGGCGACATCGGTGAAAGCGACCGGCTTCTGCGGCCCTTTGACCTGCGACTGCACCATGCGGATGATGTTGTTCATTCCCGCGTGCGTCGGCACCCCGCTGTCGTTGAAGTTCGACTGCACAAGCGTGTACGTCTCGGCGGCCGTCGCGCGATCCATGTTGAGGATGCGCACGATCAGGTCGAGCGTCTTCTCCTTCGCCTTCAGCATCTCCTTCTTCGCGAGCTGGAGCGCGCGGATGAGCTTCTTGATCTCCTCGGGCCGCGACTTGATCGTCCTGAGCGTCGCCGTAAGGCCGCCGGACGGCATCTCGACGTACGCGCCGATGTCGAGCAAACGCTTGAAGCCCTGCCGCTGGGCGAAAAACATGTACGGCGGGTTGAGCGAGACGGCGTCGAGGAACTTGGATTCCAGCGAGGGAACGAGCTGGCCCGGCGGGACGCCGATGATCACGACATCCTTGGGATTGAAACCCTGCTTTTCCAGCGCGAACACGAGCGCGAGATGGCTCGTGCCGCCCAGGCCCGAGACGCCGATGCGCTTCTGCTTCAGTTCCTGCAGGCTTTTGATGTCCGGCCGCGTCATCAGCCAATAGGCGATCTGGTTGGTCGACGACCAGAGCGCGCGCGTGTCGAGCCCGCTCATGCTCGCGCCGACCGTCGCCGTGCCGATGCCGGATTGGTAATCCAGATCGCCCGACGCGAGCGCGGCTGCGGCGGCCGCGGAGCGCATCAGAATGATTTCCACCTCCAAACCCTGATCGCTGAAATGTTTCCACTCGCGCGCGGCGAG
>DATFWH010000172.1:0-8153 GCA_035259465.1 Binatia bacterium | reverse complement strand
GCGATCGATCCGAACTACGAGGTCGCGCGCTACAACCTCGGCATCGCCCAGGAAGTGCAGAAAAAGAAGGCGCTGCCCGCTACTCGCGGTTCGCCTTCCGGTAGCCCAGCGCGTCCTGCGCGATAATCAGCTTCTGAATGTTCGAGGAGCCCTCGACAATCTGATACGACTTCGCGTCGCGCAGATAGCGCTCGACCGGAAACTCGGTCGAGTAGCCGTAGGCGCCGAGAATGCGCAGCGCCGCGTCGGCGGCGAACGCGGCCGCTTCCGCCGCGGTATATTTCGCGATCGACACTTCGAGGTTGTTGGCGCGCTTCTGATCCGCCAGCCAGGCTGCGCGATAGACGAGCAGGCGCGCGGCTTCCTCGTGCACGACCATCTGCGCGATCAGATCCTGATTCATCTGAAATTGGCCGATCTTCTGGCCGAATTGCTCGCGCTGGTTGCAGTAGCTCACGGCCGCCTCGCGCGCCGCGGCCGCCAGTCCCAGCGCGCCGGCGGCGCAGCTGAGCCGCGTATTGTTCAGCTGCCACATGCAGATCTTGAACCCTTCGCCTTCTTTGCCGATCAAATGATCGGCCGGCACGCGGAAATTCTCGAACGTGAGCTCGCCGAGCGGCGAGGCATGCGTCCCCATCACTTCGAGCTCCCGACGGCTTAAGCCCGGCTTGGTGAAGTCGGCGAAGAAGGCGGAGATGCCGCGGTGCTTCTCGGCCTTGTCGGTCACGGCGTAGACGAGCCCGCAGTCGGCGACGGGAGCGTTGGAAATCCAGATCTTCGTGCCGTTCAAGATATAATCGCCGCCTTTTCGCGCCGCGGTCACGCGCATCGCGGCGACGTCCGAGCCGGCGTCCGGCTCGGTAATGGCGAAGCAGCCGACCTTCTCCCCCTGGATCAGCGGCGGCAGCCAGCGCTTCCTCTGCGCATCGCTGCCGAAACGGTCCAAGACCAGCGCCGGGCCGACCTGCATGTTGACGAAAACACGGATCGCGCTGTGAGCGCGCGCGATCTCCTCGGTGATGAGCGAGAGCGCGAGAAAGCCGAGGCCGTTGCCGCCGTGCTCCTCCGAAATCGCGGCGCCGTAAAAGCCGAGCTCGCCCATCTTCGCGATGAGATCGCGGCGAAATTTGTGCTCGCGGTCGTCGGCCGCTGCGGTCGGCGCGATTTCCTTCGCGGCGAAATCCCGCGCGAGGTCGCGCGCGGCGATCAGCTCTTCCGATAGTTCAAAGTCCATCGTGCCTCCGATATTAGTGAGCAGTGAGGCGTAAATGCAAAATTCTTTAACTGCTCACTTCTCACTTGAGTAGTTCCCGGGCGATGACCACTCGCTGGATCTCGGATGTGCCTTCGTAAATCCTCAGCGCCCGGACCGCGTTGTAGAGCTGTGCCACGACGGACTCCCTCGCCACGCCCAGTCCGCCGTGAATCTGCAGCGCCTCATCGACGATCCGCTGGGTCGCCTCGGTGGCGAAAAGCTTCGCCATGGAGGCGGAGCGCTTGGCCTCGCGCCGCCGATCGTACCGCCATGCCGCCTGATAGACGAGCAGCCGCGCGGCCTCGAGCTCCGTCGCCATATCCGCGAGCTTGAACTGAATTCCTTGAAACTCCGCCAGCGGCTTGCCGAACTGGCGCCGGCGGCGGGCGTAATCGAGACCTTCTTCGAGCGCCCTTTGAGCGAACCCGACGGCGGCGGCGCCGACCGTCGGCCGCAGCGCGTCGAGCGTGGCGAGCGCGATTTTCATGCCGTCGCCCTCGCGGCCGATGAGGCCCGGTCGCGGGACGACGCAGTCTTCGAAAGCCAGCGTACCGATGGGATGCGGCGAGATGAGCCGGATTTTCTCTCGCACTTTCAAGCCGGGCGTCTCCGCGTCGACGATGAACGCGCTGAGCCCTTTTCCCTTCGCGTCGGGCTCGGTCGACGCGATGACGACGTAGACGTCCGCGATGCCGGCGTTCGAAACGAACGATTTGATCCCCGTCAGCCGGTACTCGGCGCCGTGCTTGGTCGCGCGCGTTTGCAGCGAAGCGACGTCGGAGCCGGCATCCGGCTCCGTGAGCGCGAAGCCGGCTATTTTGTCTCCGCGGCCGAGCGCGTGAAGATAGTTTTGTTTCTGCTCGTCGCTTGCCGCGAGCGCGATCGGATGCATCCCGAGCGCCTGCACGGCGAGGACGGTATCGAAGAGCGGCGCGACGCGCGCGAGCTCTTCGCGCAACAGGCACAGCTCGCGAATAGAAACCGTCTCATCGGCGCCGCCGAACGGCCGCGGCGCGAGCCGCTTAAGCCATCCGGCGTGCGCCAGCAGCGGCACGAGAGCTTTCGCCGCTTTGCCTACGGTCTCGACGCTGTCATCGCTGAGCGCCGCGGCGGCGGCGTGCTGCTCCGCCCAGGCGCGCACGCGCTCGCGTAATTTTTCATGCTCGTCGTCGAGATGGGGATACATCTATCCGGCTAGCCGCGATTGAACAGCGGCGGCCGTTTTTCCACGATCGAGCGGTAGCCTTCGCGGAAATCGGCGTTCTCCATGCAGATCGCCTGTGCGCGGGCCTCCATCTCCAATGCGGCCTCGAGCTCCATCTGCATCTCGCGGTTGAGCAGCTGCTTCGTAACGCCCATCGCGTACAGCGGCCCTTCTTGGAGCCGCCGCGCGAAAGCGTAGGCCTCGTCGAGAAGCTTCTCGTGGGGCACGACGCGGTTGGCGAGGCCGATGCGCCACGCTTCCTGCGCGTCGATCGCTTCGCCGAGCATCAGCAGCTCCGTCGCGCGGCCCTGGCCCACAATGCGCGGCAGGAGATGGATCGCCCCCATGTCCGCCCCGGCGAGGCCCACTTTAACGAAAAGGAACGCGAAGCGCGCGTTGGTCGAGACGACGCGAAAGTCGCTCGCCAGCGCGAGCATGGCGCCCGCGCCGGCTGCGATGCCGTTCACCGCGGCGATGATCGGCTTTTTCAACGCGCGCATGTTCTTGACCAGGTCGCAGGTCATGCGCGTAAAGCGATAGAGCGAGTCTCCCTTCATTTCGATCAGTTTGGCGATGATCTCGTTGAGACTTCCGCCGGAGCAGAAGCCTTTGCCTGCGCCGGTGAGAACGAGGACCTGTACGGCGGCGTCGTCGGCGAGATCGCGCGTCAGCCGCTCGAGCTCCTCATAGGTCTTGAACGTGAGCGCGTTCAACGTTTTCGGATCGTTCAGGCGCACCGTCGCGATTCCGTCTTCGACCTCGTAGATAAACGTCTCATACGCCATGCAGGCTCCTCTAATTCTTGCAGCACTTCGTGCGTCGAAAAATAGGATTGCCTCATCTTACCGTCAACCGCGGCGCTATTGCTACCCCTACAGACACTCACTATAATCAGGCGATGTTCCGCCGCCGTGCGCACCTGCTGGCGATCGCTCTGATCGTCGGCTGCACGTATCTTCCGTTCGGCAAGGCGGCGTTGCCGGCGCTTGCCATCCAAGAGGACGAGGAGTCGCGCATCAGCCGGCAGTTCCGCCGCGAAGCGAAAAAACAGCTCACGTTCGTCACCAATCCCGAAGTCGAAGGCTTCGTCGACCAGATCGGCCGGCGCCTTCTCTCGGCGATGGGGCCGCAGACTTTCGAATATCGCTTCTTCGTCGTCTCCGATTCGGCGCTCAACGCGTTCTCCGTCCCCGGCGGCTCGATCTACATCTACACGGGGCTTCTCGATAGCGTGAAAAGCACGTCGGAGCTCGCCGGCGTCATGGGCCACGAAATCATCCACGCCAAGGATCATCACATCGCGCGCATGTCCGGCATCGACCCGATCAGCCTGCTCGGTCTCTTGGGCATGGTTCTCGCGCGCGGCGGCGCGGGCGCGCAGGCGGCCGGCGCCATCGGCCAGGCGATATCGGCGACGCGCCAGTTGACCTTCAGCCGCCAGCTCGAGCTGGAAGCCGACACATTGGGCCTCAAGTACATGGCGCAGGCGGGGTACGACCCCAAAGGCATGCTTGCGTTTATGAAGATGATGGATCAGCAGAATGCGCTAATCCAATCGTCCGTACCGCCGTACCTTCTGACGCACCCCGTTACGAAGGAACGTATGGCGAATATCGAGCGGATCATCCAGTCGCTGCCGCCGCGCGCGCCGATGCGCGAGACGCCGGACTCGGTGAGAAGAATTCAAATTTTGCTGCGCCTCGACCGGCACGAAGAAGACGCGATCATCGCCGAGAGCGAGCGGCTGTTGAGCGAGCAGCCCGACAGTGCCGAGGCGCGCCACAACATAGCCATCGCTCAGTACGCGCAGGGGAAGGTTGGCGCGGCGCGCGGGAATTTAGAAAAAGCCCGCGACCTCGATCCGCGGCGGCCGGGAATCGATCGCGACTTAGGCAGGCTTTACGGCCAAATCGGCGAATTCCAGCTCGCGCGCGAAGCGTTCGATCGGGCCATCAGGGCCGAGCCGCGCGATGCCGTTAATTATCTTTATCTGGGAGAAATGTACGAAAAGGAGAACAACCTGCGGGAGGCCGCCAACGCTTACTTGAACGCGACCAATCTCGCGCCCTATTCGGCGCTCGCGTTCAATCGGCTGGGCGTAACTTACGGCCGGATGAATCGGCCTGGAGAGGGATATTATTATATCGGCCGCTCGATGTTGCTCCAGGACGAGGACGACCGGGCGGTTGCCGATTATGAGCGGGCGATCAAAGCCCTCGGAGATGGCTCACCGCGCGCGCAGATGATCAAAGAGGAGATCGCGGCGATCAAGTCCCGGCGCAGGTGATTACGCGGTTGCGGAAAAGACTATGTGCTTGCCCTTCACCGGCCGGGCGAGCCTGCGCTCGCGCTTGATCAGGAAAGAGCGCGTATAGTCGGGGTCGAAGCCGAGCAGGCCGCAGATGTTGTCGAACGAAAACAGCCATTCCGTGCCGGGATCGGCCACCCAGGCGAGCGAGTTCTCGTAAAGCTCCCGGGCGGGTCCGCCGCGCGAGCTGCGGTATTTCTCGAGGCATTCGACCGCGTCTTTCATCACTGCGATCATCAGGCGCTTCTCACCCTCCAGCTGACGCGAAATGCCGCGGTTGCCGTAGAACTGCGAAGGCAGACAGGTATCAGGCTCGAGTATTCGGGCTAAGAAATCATCGTACATGGGAACGCCTTTTCTGTGACTACTAAAGAATATAAACACGTATCACAGAGAGGCGAAAATTGCAAGATATTCTTTTTGCCCGAGTCGGAAATTCTTTTTAATAATATTCTAGAATGAATTCAGATACTTGACTTACAATCCCTTGAATAGTCCAGCCAGCCTGGTTTTCGCGACATAGTGGTCCCAGATTTTCTGAATCACCGACATCTTGCGGCGGCCCTTGCCGACGCGCTCGAGCTCGTCGTCGTTGTAGGGGCGGATCGGCCCCAAAGTCGACGCCAAACAGGTCCTCGTCGCGCTCTCTTCGAGGTCCACGCACGCCCCGAAGGTCCACTCGATCGATTGTCCCACGACGACCGAGCCGTGGCCGCGCAAAATCGCGGCGTCGCGCTTGCCGAGCGTGCGCGCGACGGCGTCGCCCTGCTCGTCGGTATGGATCAGCGCGGGATCGTTATAAACGGGCAGCGGTCCGGCGCCGAAAAGCGCGCCGGGATTGTCGGCCGGGACGAGCGGGCGTCCCGCCATGCTCAAGACGACCACCATGCGGTTGTGCAGGTGCGCGACGCTCTGCACGTCGTCGCGCGCGCGGTAAGTCCGGATGTGCATCGGCAGCTCCGACGGCGGGTTCCACTTGCCCTCGATTTTTTTTCCGTCGCGATCGACCGTGACGACATCGTCGGGCGTGACCTCGCAGCGGCTCACCGGATGGCCGTGGATCAAGAAGTTGTCGGTGCCGGGGATCCGGATGCTGATGTGCCCGCTGTAATCCACCAGCTCGGCGACGTAAAGCATGCGGCAGGCCATCGCGACTTTCATCTTCAATTCATCGATCTGCGTCATGAAATCTCCTTAACGGAACGTTGGCGGTTGGTCGGAAAGCTAGGATTATCCTTGAAAATCGAAACTTTCAACACGCCCGCGATGCTTGCCGGGGCAAATGAGAAATGATTATTTGAAAGCAAAGGAGCACCTATGCCGAGCAACAGCGCCGAAGGCATCCGCTGGGACCTGAGCGATCTTTTTTCCTCGCACGACGACCCGCGCATCGAAGCGACGCTCGACGATTCGAGGTCCGAAGCGGAGGCTTTCGCGCTGCGCTGCCGCGGCAAGGTCGCCGGCATGAACCCGGCGGATTTGCTCTCCGCGCTGAAAGAGCTCGAGCAGATCGAAGACAGCCTCTCGCGCGTCGCGAATTATTCGAGTCTGCTCTATTCCGCCGATTCGATGAAGCCGGAATACCAGGACCTCGACCAGCGCGTCGAGCAGCGCGTGACGGAGATTCGAAACATCCTGCTTTTCTTCGAGCTCGAATGGCTCGAGCTGGGCGACGAGGCGGCGGAGCGGCGCCTCGCAGCGCCGGAATTGAAGAACTACGCGCATTACCTGAAGAGCATCAGGCGCTTCGGTCCGCACAAGCTCTCCGAGGCCGAGGAAAAGATCGTCAACCAGAAAGACAACACGGGCCGGAACGCCTTCGGCAGGCTCTTTTCCGAGATCACCTCCTCGCTTTCGTTTTCCCTGGAGCGCGACGGAAAGACGAAAGACTTGACCTTGAGCGAAACGCTGGCCCTGTTGCACGAGCCGGAGCGCGAGCTGCGGCGCAAAGCGATGGAGACCGTCTACGAAGGCCTCGCGAAGCATCGCGACACGCTCACGTTCATCTACGACACGCTGATTCAGGATCACCTCACGATGGACCGCCTGCGGAAATATCCCGATCCGATGCTGGAGCGCCATCTCGTGAACGAGATCGACGCCGACGCGGTCGGCAAGATGATGGGAGTGACGGAAAAAAATTACGCCGTCGCGCACGACTACTTCCGTCTCAAGGCGCGGCTGCTCTCTTTGCCCAAGCTCGCGCTCTACGATCAGTACGCGCCGGTGGGAAAGAACCTGATGCCTTTCCCGTTTGCCGAGGCGCAAAAGATTATCCTCAAGGCCTTCAACGCTTTTAGCCCGGTGTTCCGGGAGATCGCCGGCGAATTTTTCGCCAAGCGCTGGATCGACGCCGAGATCCGCAAAGGCAAGCGCGGCGGCGCGTTCTGCGCCTCGCCGTCGCCGGGGCTGCATCCGTACATCCTCTGCAACTACACCGACAACCTGCGCGACGTAATGACCGTCGCGCACGAGCTGGGACACGGGCTGCACGGCTCGCTCAGCCGGAAGCAGAGCTACTTCAACTACGACACGCCGCTCACGACCGCCGAGACCGCGTCGGTGTTCGGCGAGATGCTCGTATTCGACTACCTCGTCGAGCGGCAGAGCGATCCGAAAGTGCAGATCGCGCTCCTCGCGGGCAAGCTCGAAGACGCCTTCGCGACCGTCTTTCGCCAGAATGTGCTCACGCGCTTCGAGGAAGCGGTCTTCGCCAAGCGCCGCGCCGGCAGGCTTACGCCGGACGCCGTCGGCGACGTCTGGCTCGCCGCCAACGGCCGGTACTACGGCGATGCGGTCGAGATGCCCGACGGCTACCGCTGGGGCTGGTCGTATATCCCGCACTTCATCCACAGCCGCTTTTACTGCTACGCCTACGTCTTCGGCCAGCTGCTGGTGCTCGCGCTCTATCGCATGTACCGCGAGCAGGGGAAGAGCTTCGTGCCGAAATACTTGGCGCTGCTCGAAGCCGGCGGCTCCGACACGCCGGAGGCACTGCTCGAGCCGCTCGGCGTGAATATCCACGACGCCGCTTTCTGGCAAAAAGGCTTCGAGGAGATCAAAGGGCTGGTCTCCCGGTTGCAGAAATTAGTCGAGGCGAGCTAAAACTGGCCGGTGCTCCGTCCGGTTTGTCTCATGCTCCTTCTCACCGCCGCCGCTCCGCTCGCAGCCCAAACGGTCCCGGGCGCCGCGCGCGTCGAATTCGACAGCCGCGATGAAAACGGCGGCAAGCCGGTGCGTCTCTTCGGCTGGTTTTTCGCCGCGAAGGGAGGCGCGAAAGCTCCCGCGGTCGTCGCGCTGCACGGCTGCGGCGGACTTTACGGCGGCGATAAGGATTTCAACGCGCGCCACCGCGAGATGGCCGAGCTGCTCCGGCGGCAGGGCTA
>DATFWH010000171.1:0-3514 GCA_035259465.1 Binatia bacterium | reverse complement strand
TGGCCGATCGCGTTCGCGAGGCCGACGAAGCCCGCCTGCATCACAATCGCCGGCTCGCCGGAAGCTTTGACGTAGCCCGCCGCCATCGCTGCGCCAGGACCTTCATGTGGCGTGAGAATATACTTGAGCTGCGGACGGTCGACGAGCGCGTCGTAAAAATGCGCGTCCTCGCTCGCGGAGTTGCCGAAGACGTATTTGACGCCCGAGGCGACGAGCTGCTCGGCGAACGCTTCCGCGCCTTTTCCCTGAAAGAGCTTCACGCCCTCGGGGCCGGCGCGGCGCGCCTCCTGCGCGAACGCGACCTGATCGATCGATTGTAGGACCGACTGGGCCGCTGCGAGCGAAATCCCCGCCTGGGTGAGGCCTTTGAGGAATCCGCGGCGCGAGATTGTTTGTGAGAGGTAACGCGCGACCAATTCTCTCATCTTTGTCCTCCTTGCCGGCTACTTCGACGCTTTCGACGCGTCGGGGCCGAGGGCCGTCGCGAGATATGATGCCATCGCATTGATTTCGTCCTCGGTCCACAACGCGCCGCGGCCGACCATGCGGTAGAGCGCGCCCTCCCAGCCTCGGCGGTCCTGGCGCTGGTCTTTCCACATGCCTTCGCTGTGGCACTGAAAGCATTTCGACATGAGCAGATCTTTTCCGGGCGCATCGGGCAATCCGCCGCTTTGCTCGGCCGCGCGGCTATTGGGCGACGCTACGACCAAGATCGAGATGAGAACGAATACCGGAAGAAGCAGCCTATAGAAAGACATCCCGCGGCCCTCCTCAACGTGTCTTCGACGGCCGAAGATAACGAGAAAGGCCGCGGCCTGTCAATTGGCGAAGCCGGTTATTTTCCATACACAGTCCCCGGTGCGATTCATAAGGTCGGGTCACAAACTCAAAAGGGCCGTCACGGGTCGAGGTCGAGCACAGCGACGCGCGTTCTAACTATCTTCCCTTTTCCGATTCATCTGCTAAATCCGTAATACCCCCTTGTAGTCGGCGCCGATATGCGGAACAAAGGTGCAGCCGTCGCTTGGGTCTTCCTTGGGGCTATCGCCATCCTCGCCGCCTCGTGCTCAAGCATCCCCTCCTCCGGCTTAAGCTCCGCTAAAACGGGCCGCGTCGAGCTTGGTGACGACTTCAAGAACGGCGAAGCACGCCTGGGATGTCAGCTGCATTGCGCAATCACCTGGGGGCTTTATCGCGACCGCGCAAAAGCCCTGTATAACGCGCGTGCCTGGAACGATCTTGCGCTGAACGTTTTGAGAATCGGCTACGCCGACGACCTGTCGTATTTCTATCTCGGCAAGGCTGCTGAAGGCCTCGGCCACTACCGCGCCGCGGAAAACTACTACCGTTTAAGCCGCACGGTCCCATTGAAATGCGCCGATATTTACGGCGACTGCTACGGCTTCGTCTTTCCGCGCGACGCGCGCTCTGCCGCTTCCTCTGTCGCCGCCAACAAACCCCCGGAGGTCAGACGGCAATATTCCCCGCCACCGCCGCCGGCACATGAGCCCACCGCTCCGGCGCCTGAAAGATTAGCCGAAGCTCCGCCCGACCGCGGGGTAAGCGAATCTCCGGCGAAGGAAGCGGCGGAACCGAAGACCCAGACGAGCCAGCCCGGAAGCAATGACGCGCAGCGCGCCGCCGCCGCGAAACCACCGGAAGCGGAAAAACGACCGGCAGCGGCTGCCGCGAAAAAATCGCCGCCGCGAAAGCCCGTTCAACAGTCGGAGCTTTCCACTTCTCAAGCGGAGGCAAAGACGCCGCCCGCATCATCGCCTGCCGTGGCGGAAAAGCCGCCGGAGCCCGAACCTCCGGCACCTCCGCCGAGCGTCACGTTCGAAGAAGTGAGCCGGAAATTCGGCAGCCACAGCCCTTTGACGGAAGCGCAAAAACGCGAAGAGTGGAAGAAGTATCAGGGGCGTTGCGTCGAATGGGCCGGCGAGCTGTCATACGTCGGCGACAGTTTCATCCGCGGCGTGACGCTCGGCTTCAAGCACGACCCGCGAACGCTCACCTACGACGTGCTCGTCTCGGCGCCGGACGACGCGCGGAACGCCGCCCTGCGGATGAAAAAAGGCGCGCACTACAGCTATCGCGGGACATTGCAGAAGTACGGCGGCGCCGTCCTTCCGATCAGTATGAGCTGGGGCTGCTCCGGCGCGCAGCGGGGGAGCGAGCGCGCGAAAGTGGAGTAACCTAGACCGTCCTGTCGCGCACTCCGATCACTTCCTCGGAAACAGCACATCCATCATCAGTCTTTTGTGGTGCGCCGGCGTGCCCAGGTACTGATAAAGCGTGTGCGCCAGCACGCTGTGCGCCATGAGCGGGTGGCCGTAGTCCGTGCCGGGACCGGCGAAGACCATGTGCGCGTAGTTGCACGCGTGATGGTAGCCTTCGCTGGCGATCGCCTTCGCCTCGTGCGCCGCAGCCCTTGCGGGTTGGGCGCAGTCAAGCAGCCACGCCGCTTCATAGGCCGCCCAGCGTGCGGCGTCGAGATGGATCGAGATATCGACGCAGTGGTCTTGGACGCGCTGGAAGCGGCCGATCGGCTGGCCGAACACGACGCGTGACCGCGTGTATTCCACGGTGAAGTCGAAGATCTCTTGGCAGCCGCCGACCTGATAGGCGCAGAGGATCGGCAGTGTTTTTTCGAGACCCGCGTCGAGAACGCGCCAGCCGCTTCCCGCCGATATGACGTTTTGGCTCGCGACCCGCGCTTGATCGAAAATCACTTCGTCCGCAGAGACGGTGAAACCGATCAGCCGATTGATGGAAATGCCGGGGCTTTTACGGTCGATCAGCACGAGCGCTATGTCGCCGCTATCGCTCCGTGCGGCGACAATGAAATGCGTTGCGCCCTCGGCGTCCAAGACGAACCGCTTCTTACCGGTGAGGATGAAACCGTCGCCGCTTTTCGCGATGCGCGTTTCCACGCTCTCCGGCCCCCACGCGGCCGGCGTGTCGGCGATCGCCGGCACGGCGATCAAATCGCCTTTGCAGATTTGGGGCAGCCAGGATTTTTTCTGCTCCTCGGAGCCGCCTTCGAAAACTATCTGCGCGCCGAGTGTGCCGGCGGAAAAGAGCGGTCCGGGGACGGGCCCGCGCCCCAACTCCTCGAAGACGACCGCGCAGTCGGTGCAGCTCGCGTCGGCGCCGCCGTAAGACTCCGGCAGCAGCATGCCCACCCACCCAAGCTCGGCCGCTTTGCGATAGATCTCCGGCCGGAACGTTTCTTTGAGGCGATACCACTGCGTCATCTCGTGCGCGGGAACCTCCGCCTTGACGAAGTCGGCCGCGACCTTCTTGAGCATCTCTTGCGTTTCGTTGAGATTTAAGTCCATAAGTCCTCTCCCATCACGCGCAGCAGCTAAATCGTCTCCGGCGCCTTTTCTACGAGCGGACGGCCGATGCCGACGCGGCGCGCGAACACGAGTCGGTCGGTGTCGAGTGTGCCGCCGCCGTGGAGCTGTCCCGGACCGGTGCGCACGGCGTACTCGAAATCAACGACCTCATA
>DATFWH010000170.1:0-6799 GCA_035259465.1 Binatia bacterium | reverse complement strand
CCCGCCGCAAAAATCCGCGCTGCCGTAAAGCGCCGCCGAAAAGCTGGCGAGCAGAATTGAATTCCACATCACATACGCTGCCCTTGGCGGCAGTCTAGAATGCGGAGGATTTCAAAACCCTGAATCGGCGCGCTTCAGTTGGGCCACCATGTGTGTGGAAACACGCCGAGCGATTGCAAAATGACGTAGGCCACGCACAGAACCGCGGCGCAGCCGAGAATGATGCGCGCGCGCTCGATCGCATCGAGATTTTTGAGCGCGGCGACGTTCGCGGGCGGAAATACGGCGGAAAACAAACCTTTCATCAGTTGGAGCAAAGCTTTTCTCCCGTTTTCTCGCGACCGTCGTCGCGGTGTTCGGGACACTGTAAACAAAAAGCCCGGCCGGGACAACCGGCCGGGCTTTTTTAGGCGCCGGTTTTAGGCGCGGACGCTTTTACTTCTCCTCTTCCAGCACCTTCTTCATGCGCTCGACGATGTCCTTCGGCTGCGTCATCGCCTCGCGCGCGACTTTCTCGAGCTCCTCGCCGCGCGTGGGGCTGAGCTCGTATTTTCTTTTCGCGACCTCGGCCAAAAATTCCGGGTCCTTCATCGTCTTTTCGAAGGCCTCGCGCAAAATCTTCACGCGGTCCGGCGGAATGCCGGGGGTCGCGAGCATCGGCCGCCCCAATTCCTCGGACGCGAGCATCACCGCGGCCAAGCGCCGGCCGGCCTCGGGCGTCTTGTAGCGGTCCATCAGCTCGAAGATCGTCGGCGTGTCGGGCAGGCGCGAATCCTTCGCCCGGCCGGTCTGGATCAAGTTGCGCACGAATTTATTCTTGTACCAGGTGATATACGGCTCGCGCGCGAAGAACGCCTCGACCGTGAACGCGCGGCAGTGGATCTCGCCGCGCTCGACCGCGAGGTCGATCTCCGGGCCGCCGGGATAGCCCGACACGAGCTTGAACTTCGTCCCGAGCGTCTCGCCGAAAAGCCGCGGCAGGTAGTAGGCCGACTCGGAAGTCGATTGCGTGCCGCAACGCGGCGGCTCGCCCGCCTTGCGCACGTCGTCGATCGTCTTGTAAGCCGTATCGGCGCGCATGTACATCTGGCTCTCGCCCTTTACCGGCGAGCCGATCCAGGTGAACTTCGCCCAGTCGTACTGCACCTCGTCCTTGCCGAGCAGCTGGTCGAAGTAGAGCGACGGCACGATCGATCCCGCGATCGTGAGCCCGTCGGGCTTGCCGATTTTATAGACGTAGTTCGC
The DNA here is from genome assembly GCA_035259465.1 of Binatia bacterium. Taxonomy (GTDB): domain Bacteria; phylum Desulfobacterota; class Binatia; order UBA9968; family UBA9968; genus JAJPJQ01. The sequence goes on along the minus strand of DATFWH010000170.1, from coordinate 5,554 downwards.
TGCCACCTTGTGGCCCGCGCCCGGCATGTTCTGCGGCAGCATATCGGGTTTGCCGGGAATGTGCTTCGGCATATGCGTTGCGAGCAGCCGCGCCCACTGATCGTAGAGCGCGCCCGGCGTCGTGCCGATCACGACCTTGATCGTTTTCCCCTTGTAGAACTCCTGCGTCGCCGCCTCGGCCGCTGGTGCGCAGAGCGCGGCCAGACACACCGCGATGACAACCGAAATATTCTTGCATGCGCGATTTTCCATGATGCCCTCCGGTTGCGCCACTTATCACAGTGGCAAGTGGAACATCAATAACGGGGGGAAGTAAATTTTTAAAACGCTTTCGCCGATTAAAACGGTTGGAACAACTCGATCGGGTTGCCCGACGGATCCTCCACGAGAGTCTGCTTGCCGCCGTTGCCGGTGACGATCTCGTTGCGGAACTTCGCGCCCTGCTGCTTTAGTTTCTTTACCGTCGCCTCCAGATCATCGACGTTGAGCTGAATGCGGTTCCAGCCGCCGGGCACAGGCGCCTGACCCGCCGGCATCGACTGGCCCGCTCCGCCCGCGCCGGGGCGGTTGAGCAGCAGAGTCAAATCGCCGCGTGACAGCGCCGCGAAGCCCGGCGCCGGATGCATGTCGACCTTGAAGCCGAGCAGGTCGCGATAAAACGGAATCGCCGCGTCCACGTCGTTCACGATATAGCGCACGCTGACCTTGGCCATGTCTTCAATCTCCTGTTCCAACGGCGTCGAGGGCCGTTGCGTGGATTCGCATTCTAGCAAAGTTTTCGATGTTTTCGAGGAGCGGGTTACTCCGCGATCTCGTCGTACCCCCGCGCGAGAAACTGAACGAAACAGAAGCCGTGGCCGAACGGATCGGACAGGAGCGCGAGCTTGCCCCACTCGTACGTTGCGACGGATTTTTCAAGGCGCGCCCCGGCCGCTACGGCTTTCGCGACAGCCGCGTCGATGTCCGCTGTGATAAAATCGAGATGAATCGGCGTCCAGTGCCGCTCGTACGTGCGGCGCTGTTCAGTCGCGTCGGCGGCCTGCGTGCCGGCCGGCTTGCGCAACAGGTAAATCGGCGCCGGCCCGCCGACCAGCTCGATTCCGAATGAAAAGCGCCGGCCAATCTTCAAGCCGAACGCATCGACGTAAAACCGCGTCGCTTTTTCAAGATCGTCGACGTCGATGTTGACGAGGAGATTCATGCGCGTCTTCTTCAACTCGCCGGCAGCGAATGATGCTCGTGCGTGACGATCCACCGGCCGCCGCTTTTGCGCAGGCCGACGGTCAGGCGAAAGTCGAGCTCGGTTTTATCGCCGTTCGCCTCCGTTCCGGCGCCGCGCATCAGCGCCGCGGCGAACGCGACATCGTCGCCCGCGGTGATATCCAGCTCGACAACGTCGAATACTCCCAAATCCTTCGCCCACGAGAAAAATAGGTCCCAGGTCTTCTTGTAGGCTTCGATTCCCTTCGATTGCAGCGGCGGCGGGACGTCGAACATCAAAATGTCCGGCGAATGGCTGGCTAAGATCCGATCGAGGTCCTTCGCGCGGACCGCCTCGGCCCAATTCTCGATGAGCGCGCGAATCTCTCTTTCGTTTTTCGATTTCTCGCTACTCACGGCCATGCGTGCCTCCTTCACTGACTGATGTTTCGTTCAATTATAGCGGAGCATTTAGAAAAAGATTACTTGCGCGGAAATTTTCCTGGAAAAACGCAGTTCTTCCGTTATATGCCTCGGGCATTCACCCCATCAGTTCGGCCGGCGGCCGGGTTTATGATGGAATTGATTCCCGCGGAGAAAGATCGGAAAGGAGGTTTTATGAAGATTCATAATCTCATGAGCCACAAGGTCGAGGTGATCCATCCGGATACTCCGCTGCAGCAGGCGGCCGCGACGATGAAGCGGTTCGACGTCGGCATGTTGCCGGTTTGCGACGGCGAGCGTCTGGTCGGCATGCTCACCGACCGCGACATCACCGTGCGCGCGACCGCAGAGGGGCTGGACCCGGCGAAGACCCCGGCCGAGCGCATCATGACCATGGAAGTCTGCTACTGCTTCGAAAGCCAAGAGGTCGAGCAAGCGGTCAAACTCATGGAGCAGAAGCAGATCCGCCGCCTGCCGATCGTCGACCGAACGAAAAGGCTGGTCGGCGTGATCTCGCTCGGCGACGTCGCCGTGCGCAATAACAATAAAAAGCTCGCCGCCGAGGCGATCGAGCAGGTCTCGATCCCGACGCATCACTAAATTGAGCGTCCTCGCCGCTGAATAAAAAGCCCGGCCGGAAAACCGGCCGGGCTTTTTTGTGAATGACCATAAGCGATGACCGAATAGTCGAGAGGAGGAGTCTCAAGCTACGCTCCCCGCAATCTCCGCCAGCCGCTCCATCTGATCCAGATCGTCGGCGCAGGGGCGCAAGATAAATTCGTCGACGCCCATGTCGGCCTGGCGCTTGATCGCCGCTTCGACCGCTTCGCGCGAGGCGGGAAGCGTCGCCAGGCGGCGCGCCGCGAGCTCGGGGTTGTAGCCGTAGTTGGCGTCGATGTAGCGCTTGGCGTATTCTGCGCCGCTCGGCCCGAGCGCGTAATAGCTCGCGCCCACCCAGCGCGGCTTGCCCGCGCGGCCTTCTTCTTTCCAGGCGCTCTCGATCCGCTGCCACATTGCAATGAGCGCTTCCGGGTCGCCGCCGCCGGGCGCCATGTAGCCGTCGCCCCACTTGGCGATGCGCCGCGCGATCGCCGGCACGTAGCCGCCGATCAGCAGCTCGGGGCCGCCGGGGCGCGCGGTGCGCGGCCCGATCGCCCCGACTTCGTTCGACATGGGTTCGCCGGACCATAAGCGCCGGAGCAGCGGCAGCTGCTCCTCCACGCGCCGGCCGCGGCGGTGAAAGTCGAAGCCGGTCGCGAGATAATCGTTCTTGCGCACGCCGATGCCGATGCCGAGCGTCAAGCGCCCGCCCGAGAGCACGTCCAGCGTCGCGGCCTCGCGGGCGAAGAGCGTGGTCTCGCGCGTCGGCGCGAGCACGATGCTCGTCATCAGGCGGATGCGCCGCGTCGCCCCCGCCGCGAGCGCGAGGACCGTCATCGGCTCGAGCGCCTGGGACACGACGCGATCGGTGACGACGACACTCGAGAACGGCCCGCGCTCCGCGCGCGCGATCCATTCGAGCATCACGTCCCCCGATGCGGACGCGACCCGGCTCGGCAGCCCTATGGCGATGCGCATGATTCCTCCCGTGGCAGCCCTTCTACTGCCCCTCTTTCAATCGCCGCATCATTTCTTCCTGCATCTGCTGCAGCTTGGGAAAGAGCTTCTGCATATGCTGCATCATGATCTCCGAGGCTTGCCGCATGACGACGGGCATTTTCGTGACGACCGCCCGGCCGGCGTCGGTTTTGTAGAAGGCGATCATGCCGTCGACTTCGTGCTGCGTCAGCGTTTTTTTGTAAATCTCGATGTACGCCGGCTCCAGCGCTTCCGGGTTGATCTCTTCTTTCAACATCGCGACCATCCGGGCCGTCATCTCGTTGACGATTTTTTCCTGCTTTTCGCTGAGGCCCTGCCCCGCCATCGCCTGGCTCATCGCTTGCCTCGTCGAGTCGTCGAGGCTTTGCGTGAGATGATCGACCATCGTGCCCATCTGCGTGAGATTCATCAGCTCGCGGATCGATTCTTCGCTCGGCGGACTTTCCTGAGCGCGCGCGAACGGCGCGGCGAGGAGCATAAAAATTAGAACAAGGGGCAAAAATTTTCTCACAAGCCCCTCCTTTACCGATGTATTACTTCCCAAGCGGCAGACCGCAATTGATGCACGTTGTTCTCCAGAGGCCGCCCCATAGTATCCTCGTGTGAAAAAACGCGTTGCAGCGAGGGCACCGGCTAAACATGGCGAGGATCGAAGTCGCAGCAATCATCGCAAGCCATATCGCAGCCACAACCGATGCGAGATGTGAAAATCCCGACCATGAAATCACCATTGCGACTGGCAAGTATGCAAGCAGCATCGCCCACATGATCCACCGCCTTACACGAATGCGATGCAGCCCCTCAAGTACTTCGCTGCTTGTAGGAACGGTCACAGAATCTCACCCCGCCCTTCTCTCCTTCAAATCCTTCAGCAGACGCTCGATCTCGTCTTCTTTTTCCAGCTCGGCGAAGCGGTCATCGACGCTGTCGCCGGCCATCTCGGCCTTGGCGGCGCTCACGGCGGCGGCGTGGCCGACCTTCGTCTTCATGCGCTCGAAGGCGGCGAGCTTGGTGTTATCGTCGATTGCCATCTTGGCGTCGCTCGCCTTGCCGAGCGCGCGGGCGCGGCGATGCTCGGCGATGAGCACGTCGCACTTGGATTCCGCCTCGGCCAGCTTCTGCTCGAGCTTGTGCAGCGCGGATTTCAAGTTCTCGACCTCGGTCTTCTGGTCGGCGACGAGCGTGACGAAGCTCTCGGCCATCTGCTTATAGCTCATCGCGCGCTCGAGCGCGGCGCGCGCGAGGTCGTCCTGCTGCTTGTCGACCGCGAGCTCGGCCTTGCGCATCCACTCCTGCTCCTTCTCGAAATTTTCGTGCTGCTTTTTCTCCAGCACGTGCTGGTCGGCGATCGCGATCGCGACCTGCGTCTTCACCTGCATGAGCTGGTTTTGCATGTCGAGGATCACCTGCTTCAGCATCTTCTCCGGGTCCTCGGCTTTGTCGATGAGATCGTTCAAATTCGCGCGTATGAGCGTCGCCACGCGTTCGAGTAATGCCATAAAGCCCTCCTTACGAATATTCTCCGAACATTTTTGTGTTCATGCTTCGATAGGCTCAGCACGAACGGGAATTTTTCTATTCTGGTAAATGCTTAATCCCTTCGTCCTGAGCTGAGTCGAAGGGCTCCCTGGATTCCCGCTTTCGCGGGAATGACTCAAGGATAATCCACGACTTTTTATCTCACGCCTCACTCCTCACTTCCCTTCCGGCTTCTCCGCCTTGTCGCCGATCATCTTGACCTTGGAGAGCAACTCCGAGAGCTGCATGCCCGAGAGCGTCTCGAACAGCGCCGGGATCTGCGCCGCCATCGCGGTCATGTCGCCGGTGATCTTGTTGAGACCGGCGGCGCCGCCGTTGCCGGTCGAGACCACGGTGATCTTGTCGACCTTGGCGAGCGGCGCGGCGAGCGCCCGGACAATCTCCGGCATGTTGGTGAGCAGCTTGTCGACGACCGCCGCCTGGTTGTATTCCTGGAACGCTTCGGCCTTGACGTTCATCGCCTTCGCTTCGGCCTCGCCCTTCTTGAAGATGATGTCCGCGTCGGCCAAACCGGTCGCGCGCGTGGCGGCCGCCTGGCCGTCGGCCTCGACGATCGACTTCTGCTTCTGCGCCTCGGCGAGCATCTCGATGCGCTTGCGCTCGATCTCGGCCTGCTTGAGCACGGTCGCGATCAGCTCGCGCTCGCGCCGCTGGATCTCCGCCTCCTGGACGGCGATCTGTCCGGTCTTCTGCACCTGCTCGACCTTCACCTGCTCGGCCATGACCTGCTGCTGCATGACGTTGGCCTGGATCTCGTAGGCCTTGTCAGCTG
>DATFWH010000169.1:0-8385 GCA_035259465.1 Binatia bacterium | reverse complement strand
GACCTTGTCAACGGAATCGGCGAGATAGTAAAGATCGGTCGCCACCCGCACGATCGCTTTCTCCCGCTCCATGACGCGCACGATCTCCGCGATCTTCGACCGATCCGATCCGACTTCTTTCTCGACCTGCCGAAGGTCAGGCGGAGCGAGTGGATCTGCGCCGAGCAGCCGCTTGATCTTCTCGGTCACCGACTGTTCGTCCGCGCCGAGGCGAACGCGATGGCCGGGCAGACTCAAGAGATTTCCGTCGCGCCTGAGGACCTTTTCCTTCTCTAAAAGCTCGACGATCACGCGAAACAACCGTGGACCGATGGCATAGTGCAGCTTGGCACGCAGTTCCTCCATGTCCATTCCCGGGGCGAGCGGATGGCCCGCATGGTGCTCGGCGAGCGCGCCGGAGACTTTCTCTTGAAGCCGCCGCCATTTGTTTTTCGTCGTGTAAAGCTTTTCGCCTTCGGCGCTGATCGACATGACGCTAGGAGTGCGGCCGATCCAATCGCGGACTTCCTCTTCGCGAAGATTCAAGTATTGGTAAATCTCATCGATCGGCGGCGCGAACTCCCCGCTCTCCTCCATGAAACGCTCGATTAATTGAGAGATGTCGTTGCTGAGAAGCGAACGAAGTCTCGTTTCGAGGTCCGCTTCACCGCGCTTGTGTTTGCTGGGCCAGGGATGGACAAGCGTTCCGCCGCCGAGCGTCCGCCGCGCCGTCTCATCGCGGACGATGAAGTGGTCGCCGCGGAGCGCGAGCAGCGGCTCGCTGAGGGCGATCTGGCAGAAGCCGCTTTCCTTCGGCTCGAGCTTGTCTTTCGAGCCGAGAAGCACGAGCTTTCCGAGCCGCTCGGCGGTTCCGAGATGAATGCGCACGCGCTGGTGATTTTTGATCCCCTTCGTCGCCGCGGGCCGGACCTCGAGCAGGGCGTCGAATCGATCGGTCGTGCGCGTAAGCTTTTCATGACAGATGACGTGCCCGCGCTCGACCGCGGCTTTTTCGAGACCCGCCAGGTTGAGCGCGACGCGCTGGCCCCAGCCGGCGGCTTCCACCGCGCGATTGTGCACCTGGATGCTGCGCACGCGGAAAGTCTGATTGCCCGGCAGCGCGCGCAAATGATCGGCGACTTTAACCTCGCCGCTCTGCGCCGTGCCCGTCACGACGACGCCGTGGCCTTGCAAAATGAAGGCGCGGTCGACCGGCAACCGGAAATATCCTCTAGGCGCCGTACGGCCGGCTTGCTGGAGTCTACGAATAATTTCCTCGCGAACTTGTGGCAGACCGTCGCCGGTCACGGCGGAGAATGGGATCATCGGCGAATTCTCGAGCGCCGTTCCGAACGTGAGGATCCCGATCTCTTCTTCCACGTCGCGGATGCGCGCCGGCGGCACGAGGTCGGCTTTGGTTATCACGAAGATCGCCCGCTTCACGCCGAGGAGGTGCACGATGTCGAGATGCTCCTCGGTCTGCGGCATGACGCCGTCGTCCGCGGCGACCGTGAAGAGCACGAGATCGATGCCGTGCGCGCCGGCGAGCATATTGCGGATGAAGCGCTCGTGTCCGGGGACGTCGATGATTCCCGCCTGCGTCCCGTCGGGCAGGTCGAGGTGGGCGAAGCCCAGATCGATCGATATGCCGCGCTCTTTTTCTTCTTTGAGCCGGTCGGTGTCCTCGCCCGTCAGCGCCTTGATCAGGCTCGTCTTGCCGTGATCGATATGCCCGGCGGTGCCGATGATGTAGGGCATAAAGACAGTATATAGAATTCAGAATCCAGAATTCAGAAGCGGATCAGCGAGTCTTCGCTTTGTTTCTGGATTGTGGCTCCTGGCTCCTGGATTGTTTGTGATTTTCACTTCGGAAATTCGGAATCAAATCATTTTCATCGAAGACGGCTCTCAAGTCGAGGAGGAACCGTCCGTCCTTGATGCGGCCGACGATCGGCGGATCGGCGCGGCGAAACTTCTCCGCGATGCGTTCTGCGCCCAACGTTGCGCTCTCGATCGCGATGACCTTGGTGGGAATCTCTTCGGTCGGCAGCGCGCCGCTGCCGATCTGCGAGGTGGAATCTTCGAGTGCCACGCGAAATCGTTCGCCCAGCGCCTTTTCGAGCGCCGGCAAGAGGCGCGTGCCCATCGCTTCGATATCGGTGAGGCTGCGAGTAAAAGCCCTCAGCGTCGGGATCTCCTCGATGGGGTCCGCGGATTGTTGGTATAGACGTAATGTCGCTTCGAGGGCGGCGAGCGTCAGCTTGCCGCAGCGCAGCGCGCGTTGCAGCGGATTCTTGTTCATCTGCTGCACATAATTTTTCTTCCCGACGATAAGTCCTGCCTGCGGGCCGCCGAGTATCTTGTCGCCGCTGAACGTGACGACGTCGGCGCCGAGCTTGACGCGCTCCGCGACGAGCGGCTCCTTCGGCAGGCCGTGGCGGCTTAGATCGACGAGAGCGCCGCTGCCCAAATCTTCCATGACCGGAACCGTGTGTTTTTTGCCGATCGCGACCAGCTCTTCGAGGCTCACTTCGGCGGCGAATCCGACGATCTTGTAATTGCTCGTGTGCACCTTGAGCAGCAGCGCGGTGTTTTTGCCGATCGCCTTCTCGTAGTCCTGCGGATGCGTGCGGTTCGTGCTGCCGACCTCCTTTAAGATCGCACCGCTCTTCGCCATGATCTCGGGGATGCGAAACGAGCCGCCGATCTCGATCAGCTCGCCGCGCGAGACGATCACCTCTCTGCCCTCGGCGAGCGTGTTGAGACCGAGCAGCACGGAGGCGGCGTTGTTGTTGACGACGCTCGCCGCTTCCGCCGCGGTCAGATCGCACAGCAGCCTCTCGACCATCTCCTCGCGTTTGCCGCGCGCGCCCTTTTCGAGATCGTATTCGAGATTGACTGCGCTTTGGCCGGCGCGGACCGCCGCGTCGATCGCCGCCTGCGACAGCAGCGCGCGCCCGAGATTGGTGTGCAGGATCGTGCCGGTCGCGTTGACAACACGCACGAGCCGCGATCCGCGCTCCGACTCAAGAAGCTCGGCGAGACGCGCGAGGATCGATTCATCGTCCACCGCATCGGTGGTTTTGCCGGCCCGAATCGCCGCGCGAATCTCGTCAAGGAGAGCACGGCATTGCCGGGTGACATAATCGCGGCTTGTGCTCGCGAGGAGCGAGCGGCAGCGCGGATGATTAAGCAACCGGTCGACGGAAGGGAGCTCCCGCAACAGATTCTTCCCGGCTTCCATTATGTTGGAAGCTCGCACGAACACTATGGAAATTCAACCGCGTTATTGCGAACCGCGCGCGTGCGAAGCTCGAAAAAACCGGGAACGCTACTTCACCGGCATCTGAACGTATTCGCGCGGAACTCTGCTCACTACGCGGGTGATGTGGCCGCGTCCGCTGGTGTCGTCGGCGAGCATGATGTCGCCGGCGCCGAAGCGCCGCTTGGTGCCGTCGCTGATCTCGATCTCGGCCTCTCCCCTGAGCGTCACGATGTACTGGCGCCGGGGTGCCGGATGCCAGCCCTGCTCTCTGCCCGGCGGCTCGTGGCGAAAGAGAATGCCGTCGCCCGTTTGCAGTTTGCCGATCTCGACCTCGACTTCGTCGAAATGCGAGTGGCCGTCGTTTCCCGTGTAGATGCGTGTGACTTTCATGCATCGCTTCTAAGAAAAGCCGAAGCGAAAAGCAAGTTGATATTTTGCATCGGGTCGGGTACCGAGACCTAATGCTTTCGAGAGCTTTTCGCGAAGGCGTCCGCGCCGCGGTGCCGGTGTGGATCGCCTTCATCCCTTCGTCGTTCGCGCTCGGCATGGCGGCGAAAGGCTACGGCCTAAGGTGGGAGGAGATCGTGCTCATGTCGGCGCTGGTCTACGCCGGGCCCGCGCAGTACGCGGTCGTCGAGCCGCTGGCGGCGGGAAAGCCGGCGCTGCAGATTCTCATCGCGACGGTTTTGATGAATCTTCGCTTTCTTCCGATGAGCGCGGCGATGGCGCCGTATTTCCGCCGCGTCAAGCGCACGCGGCTTCTCTGGGCGTCGCATTTCATCAGCGCGAGCAGCTTCGTCGTTCCGTACATTCGCTTTCAAAGGGAAGAGCAGGGCGGCGCCGCGCGCGACGATTCGGCGAAAAAGAGCGAAGCGAATCTGGATTTCTTTCTCGGCATCGGCACGACGGCCTGCTGCGTCTGGGTCGCCGGCACCGCGCTCGGCTACTGGGCGGCGCTCAAGATGCCGGCGGGATACGAAGAGGGGCTCAGGTTTATTCTGCCCGCGTATTTCGCCTCGGTGATCGCGATGGACCTGCGCGATTGGCTCGCGGGCATCGTGTGCGTCGTCGCGTTCGTTACGGCGGTGCCGGCGGCGCTGTGGAATCAGGATTGGGGCTGGATGATCGCCGCGATCGCCGTCGCGACGATCGGCTGGAGGATCGACGAGTGGCGCCGGAACGACTGACGATCGTCGCGGCGATGGCGGTCGCGAGCTACGCCCTGCGCGTCGTGCCGCAGCTTTTGCTCACGGGCTGGAGCTTTCCCGCTTCGTGGGACCGCTATTTAAGGCTGCTCGCCTACGCGCTCGTGGCGGGGATCGTCTCCGTCGCGCTCTATCTCAGCGCCGGTAAATTCGATGCTGCCGAAGCGCCGCGCCGTACATTGGCGCTGGCAATCGCCGTTTTCGTCACGGTGAAAACGCGTAGCGCGGTGACGGGGATGCTGATCGGTACTGTCATTGTGCTGCTGCTCTCCTGGTACACGCGCGGATAAAAGCATGCCCGAGCTTCCCGACGTCGTCGTCTACATCGAGGCGCTGGAGCGGCGCATCGTCGGCCAGACGCTTCAACGTATCCGGCTCGGAAGCCCCTTCGTCCTGCGCTCGGTCGAGCCGCCGATCGCCGAAGCGGTTGGCAAAAAAGTCCTCGGCCTGAGACGCCTCGGCAAACGCATCGTGATCGATCTCGAAGGCGATCTTCATCTTGTTGTTCATTTGATGATCGCGGGACGGTTCCACTGGAAGCCGCCGGGGGCGGTGGTTGCGCGTAAGCTGGGGTTGGCCGCCTTTGATTTTCCGAACGGCACGCTGCTGCTGACCGAAGCGGGGACGAAGAAGCGCGCGTCGCTGCACCTGGTCCGCGGCGAAGAATCTCTGAAGGAGCACGGACGCGGGGGTCTGGAGGTCCTCGACGTCGACCTCTCAAGCTTCCGCGCGAGTCTCACGCGCGAGAACCACACGCTGAAGCGCGCGCTCACCGATCCGCGGTTCTTCAGCGGCATCGGCAACGCCTATTCGGACGAGATCCTCCACGCGGCGAAGCTCTCGCCGGTGAAACAGACGCGGCAGCTGAGCGACGAAGAGATCGAGCGTTTGTATCGCGCGACGCGAAAGACGCTCGTCGTATGGGTTGAGCGCTTGAGGCGCGACGCGAAAGAAAATTTTCCCGAGAAGGTGACGGCGTTCCGCATAGACATGGCGGTGCACGGCAAATACAAAAAGCCATGCCCTGTCTGTGGCTCGCCGGTGCAGCGCATCGTCTACCCCGAGAACGAGACGAACTATTGCGCGACGTGCCAGACCGGCGGACGGCTGCTCGCCGACCGCGCGCTCTCGCGCCTGCTCAAGGCCGACTGGCCGAAGACGCTGGAGGAGATGGAGGAGGAGAGGGAGGCAAGGAGGTCCCACGAGGAGCGGTGATCCGCTGCTCATTGGACACGGCACCCACATTACGTTAGGTGAGCCCGCTAGCCTGCGCGACGATCTCGTCCACGCTCTTGTCCAAATCCAGCGGTCGATTCATGCGCTCGGCCGCGCGCTCGGCTACCAGAGCGTAAACCTCAAGCCGGTTGCCCTCCGGATCAAGAAAATAGCACGAGACCGTATTGCCCATTTCCTCGTAAGCGTGGCTTACGCAATGGTGAATCGGCACGCCCTGGGCCTGGAACTTATCATAAAAGGCTTTGACATCGGCGGGCGTCTCCACCTGCCATGCGATGTGGGCGACGATCTTGGCGTCGCCTTCGCGTCCTTTGGCGAGCGCGAGCTGGTGATCGTCTAGCTCGGGATCCGGCGTCATGAAAACCATCCGCCCGGGATGCTCGTGATACTTCACCAAGCCGAGAACGTCGCGATAGAAGACTGTCATTTTTTCCAGATCGTTAACGTAAAGCACGACGTGGCTCAACCGTTTGATCTTCGGCATAGGGCCTCCTTTTAGGAGATAGGCAAGAGCGTACCGAACGCGCAGATTCGCGTCAACGGTAGCAAAGGTGACTGATCGTCGGCCGTCTTGACAGCTTTCCGGCCGGCCCGTAGTCGTTTTATGGGGCGGCGGCGATGGCGACGGCGCATCACGAACAGACCGAAGAGCTATCTCTCTCGAAGGCTGCGGAGTACCTCCTCGAAGAATGCCGGATGGTGCTGCCCGGCATCCAGGCGCTCTTCGGCTTTCAGTTGATCGCCGTTTTCAATTCGACCTTCGATCAGAAATTATCCGCCGCCGAACAGGAATTGCACCTCGCCGCGATAGCCTTCGTCGCGGTCGCCGTTGCGCTGGTCATGACGCCCGCGGCCTACCATCGCCGGGTTGGCGAGCGCGTCGTCACGGAGCGATTTCTGCGCATCTCCACGCGGCTGCTGCTGTGGAGCATGATGCCGCTCGCAGTGGGGATTTGCATCGATTTTTATTTGATCGCCCGCATCATTCTCGACGGCGTCGTCGCGCCGCTGTTGGCGGTCGCGCTGTTGGCGATCTTCATCCTGTTCTGGTTTGCGCTTCCGCGGACCGAAGCCCTCAAGCGGTTAATCTCCAAACGGTATTGATCTCTTCTCCCGCACCGCCGCAATCAGTGCTCCATAGAGTAGAAGCGGCACACAGGCGGTAAGAATCAGCGACAAGATCATGTCGCCGGTCGCGGCGATGAGCGCGCCGACGACGAGCGGTGCGACGACGGCGGAAAAGTAGTGCATGGACATGATCGCTCCCGCGGCGGCGCCGGCCGCCTCGGGCGCGGCGGACTCCTGCGCGAGCGGGACGATGAGCGTCGGCACGCTGGCTTTCAATATTCCGAATAGAACGAGCCCGACCGCGAGCGCCTGCGGCGTCGCGAGCCATTCGTAAGTGATGAAGGCGGCGACCGCGGCTGGAAACGCCGTCGCAAGTATCACGGTCCGCCGGCCGAAGCGGTCGGAAAGCGGACCCAATACCAGCGCGCCGATCATTGGCGTCAGCCCCCAGAGCCCCATCACGAAGCCCGTCTCGCCGATGGTGAGCCCTTTTGCCGAGCGCAGGGCCGAGGCGGTCCAGGAGGCGGAGCTGAAAAAAACCGAGCCGCCGAAAAACTCGGCTACCGCGAGCAGCGCGACGGCGCGGTTGAAAACGGCGGAGTAGGGAAGCTTCTTCTCCGCGCGCATCGGTCTCGCGTGCCGGATCGCTACACCCTCGACGAGCGCGATCAAAAACCCGAACGCGCCGACGGTGAGAAATGCGGCCGACCATTGCGTGCGCGCAAGGATCCAGCTCGTGATCACCGCGCCGGCGGAGACGCCGAGGCCGTACGAAACCGATACGAGACTCGCGCCGAAACCGCGCCGCTCCGGCAAGAGGTCCGACATGAGCGCGTAGAGCGACGGTGTCGTAAAGCCGTAGCCGACCCCGGTCAAGGCGAGACATAATTCCATGACGGCATACGACTTGGCGAAGCTAGCGAGGGAAACGCCGCAGGCGAGCATCGTGACTCCGGCGACCAGGACGCGCTTGCGGCCGATGCGGTCGGAGAGGCGGCCGGCGAAAGCGCTGCCGATCGACGCGAAAATAAAAATAAACGAGAAGAGGCTTCCGGCCTTAATTTCAGAGAGCGCGAGCGATTCCCTAAGCTCCGGCAGCGCGACGCCGAGCGTCGCGACGCTCATGGAAGGAATTAAATTGGCGAGCGGCGGGACGAAGACGCGCGGCTGAAAACCTGATCTGTTGGAGTCGGAGCTATTCATCCAGTGTAGGGGCGGTTCGCGAACCGCCCCTACAGGATCGGCGGCGCGGCTTGCATCAGGTGAAATTAAATCTGCGGTTCCAGGATTTCCAGACCGTCGTAGCGGTCGATCAGATAGAGCAGGCCATCGGCGCTGCGGAAGACGTCGTTGCTCTGCACGGTGTCCTGTCCTTTGCCGGGGAGCGGCACGTAGTAGCCGATTTCTTTCGGCTCATACGGATTCGACACATCGACTGCGCGCAATCCGCCGGCAAACCAGGTGACGTAGAGAATGTTATCGTAAACCTGCTCGGCGGGCTGGTGCGCGCCGAAACGGCTGTGCGCCGTCGATTCGTTGTCGTGAGGAAGCCTGAAAGTCGCGACGGGTGTCGGTCTCGTCTCCTCGGTGATGTCGACAACCCAGAGGAATGCGTACGGCTTGTCGGCGAGC
>DATFWH010000168.1:0-13496 GCA_035259465.1 Binatia bacterium | reverse complement strand
CGCTTCCGCCTCGCGGAATACGGCGCGCTGCTATTCTTTGCACTCGTCATGGGATTGCCGGTCGCGTTTCTCGTGCTCAGCAGCTTCAACATCTCTCCGCCCAGCAAGCCGGCGGTCTACGGCCTCAACAACTGGGTGCGCGCGTTCAGCGATCCCGGCACGCTGAGCGCGCTCTGGATGAGCTTCCTGCTTTCGATCACGTATTTGATTCCCGGAATGATTCTCTCGATCGCCGTCGCGTGGCTGATCGCGCGCACCGACATGCCGGGGCGAAGCGCGATCGAGTTTTGCTGCTGGTTCGCCTATTTCGTACCCGATTTCCCAATGGTGCTCGCCTGGATTCTGCTGCTCGACCCAAACTTCGGGTTTTTGAACACCGCGGTCAAAACCCTGCCGTTCGTCGAAGGGCCCGTGTTCAACCCGTACAGCTTCTGGGGGATCGTCTGGGTGCATCTCTCGACCGGCGGCATCTGGTTCAAGGTGATGCTGCTGACGCCTATTTTCCGCCGCGTCGGCGCGACGCTGGAGGAAGCCGCGCGCGTCGCCGGCGCGAATTATTTCACCGTGCTGCGTCGAGTGAGCCTGCCGGTGATCATGCCCGCGGTCCTCGCGGTCGCGGCGCTGAGCTTCATCCGCGGTCTAGAATCGTTCAATACCGAGCTTCTCCTCGGCACCCCGGTCGGCATTTACGTCTACGCGACGCGCATCTACGACTACACGCGCCACGAGCCGTCGGCCTACGGCGAAGCGACGGCGCTCGGATCGGTTTTTCTCGTCGTACTGGCGATCCTCGCGTACTTTTATCAGCGGCGCCTCAAGGGAAAGCGTTTCACCGTGGTGACCGGCCAGGGATATTCGACGCTGCGGGTGAAGCTCGGGAAGTGGAAATATTTCGCGTTCGCGGCATGCGGGGCTTATATCGCGATCATGATGTTTCTGCCGCTCGCCTTTCTCATCCTCGGCTCGGCGATGCGGCGCTACGGCTTTTTCCACCTGCGCGAGCCTTTCAGCCTGATCCATTGGCAGAACCTGTTCGGCGATCCGATTTTCTTTCTCGCTTTCAAAAACAGTTTGGTGATCGCCGCGATCACCGCCGTCGCCGCCGTTGCGCTCTACTCTACTGTGGGATACTTGCTCGCGAGCCGAAAGATCAAAACCGCGCCGTTGCTCGAGATGATGACATGGATGCCATGGGTCGTCCCCGGCATTCTGATGAGCCTCGGGCTACTCTGGCTGTTTCTCGCGACGCCGGCGCGCTCCGTGCTCTACGGATCGGTCTTGGGCATCGCGCTCGCGCTCACGATCAAGGAGAGCCCGGTTTGCTCGCAGGCCTTTAAATCGGCGTTCCTGCAGCTCGGCCCCGACCTCGAGGAGGCGGCGCGCGTGAGCGGGGCTTCGTGGAGCTACACGTATAGGAGAATTCTCGCGCCGCTGGTCGCGCCTGTTGCCGCGACCGTCGGCCTCATCAGCTTTGGCAACGCGCTCACCAGCATCAGCACGCCCGTGCTGCTTTACAGCCCTCGATCGCGGCCTTTGGCGATCCTGCTCATGGAGTACAGCTTTAGCGGCGAGGTCGAGCGCGCCGCCGCGCTCGGGCTGTTGATCACCGCAATGGTCTCTGTAATGATGCTGGTCGGCCGAAAATTCGTCCGTCCGCTGACAGGAAATCTATGATGCGATTGCTGTCGCTGCTCTGCCTGCTGGTCTGTTCCAGCGCCGCCGTGGCGCAGGACAAGGGATGGGAGCAAACGCTCGCCGCCGCGAAAAAAGAGGGCTCGGTCGTCGTGGTGGGCTCGCCCGACCCGGTCATGCGGAGCGACATCATTCCGAAGTTCACCGCGCGCTACGGAATTCCGGTCGAGTTCCTCGCCGGCCGGTCGAGCGAGATCGCGCAGCGGCTGCGCACCGAGCGCGGCGCGGGCATTTATTCGGTCGACGTCTTCCTTTCCGGCCCCGACACGACCGCCACCGTTTACTACGCGGAAAAAATGCTCGATCCCCTGAAGCCCCTGCTGGTTTTGCCGGAAGTCACCGACGGGGGCAAATGGAAAAAGGGCAAGCCCTGGTTCGTCGACCCCGAAGAGCGTTTCGTCCTGCGCCCGTTCAACAGCGTCTCAAGCCTGTTGTTCATCAACACGGATTTCGTCAAGCCGAACGAGATTCGCGCGGCCAAGGACCTCCTCAACCCCAAATGGCGCGGCAAAATCTCGACTGAGGACATCACGACCACGGGGGCCGGAGCGAATCTCGCCGCGCGCTTTTACCAGCAGCTCGGGGCCGACTTCATAAAAAAACTTTACATCGACCAGAAGACTCTAGGGACGCGCGAGCGGCGTCAATTCACCGACTGGCTCGCGCGCGGCACGCAGCCGATCTGCCTCAACTGCCGCGAAGACGACGTGCGGCCTCTAGAGAAAGAAGGCTTTAAGCTCCAGGAAATCTTCGAGCTGAGCGACCTCGCGCCCGGCATCAACGGCTCGCCCTGGATGTTGAGCGTCGCCAATCGAGCGCCGCATCCGAATGCGGCAAAGATTTTCGTCAACTGGATCTCCGGCAAGGAGGGGCTCGAGATCTACGCGCGCGGTTACGGCAGCGCGACGCTGCGCACGGATATCGACGAATCCTATCTAAGCGCCGGCAACGTTCCGAAGGCCAACGTCAAGTATTTCGACGACACAGACTGGAACTGGATCGTGACCGGCCGCCACGACTACCGGGAAAAGGTCTGGAAACTGATGAAGGAAGCGAAAAAGTAAGCAGCACGGAAGGAACATCGAAGATATGGCGAAGAAAATTCGTATCTATTATCGCGCCGCCGGCCACGTGCCTCTCTGGAAGGTGATGGAAGAAGCTGGCTTCCTGAAGAAGCACGGACTCGAAGTCGACCTCGGCTCGATGGAAGGCAAGCGCCAGCGCGCCATGGAGGGACTGAGGGCGGGCGACCTCGACGCGATCTCCGGCAATCACCACAACCTTTACGCCCACCGCGCGCTCAACGGCGATCCGTTCGTCCACATCGCGCAGACGAACAACCTCTGGAAAGAGAACTGGCTCGTCGCGCGCGACGGCATCCAAAGCGTCACGGACCTGAAGGGCAAGCGCGTCGCCATGGACGACTTCGACGGCCATACAGGCCTCAACGTGTGGCTCTATCTCAAGCTCAACGGCCTCGAGGAAGGGCGCGACGTCGAGCTCGTCGACGGCGATAAAAAAGGGCTGGACCGCGCGCGCAAAGTCATGGCGGGCGAATACGACGCGACCTTCGTGCGCGCGGTCGACCAGCTCCGCGCGCGCGCGATCGGCGCGCGGGTCCTCGACCTGCCCGAGTCGATGGCGATGATCGAGGGCGTGACGCTCACGACAACGACCACGTACGTGAACAGCCACGAGGACGAGGTGCGAAGTCTATTGAAAGCGCTGGTCGACGCGATTCACTTCTTCCGTACGCGCCGGCGCGACACGCTCAATATCATCGACCGCACCTGCAAGGATCTGCTCAAGTTCCAATCCGACGAAGAGGAATCGATCTTTTACGAAAACCAGGCGAAGTCGCTGGAGCCGAAGCCGTACCCGACGCTGGATGCGGTGCGGAACGTCTTCGCGCTGGCGGTGAAGCGCAATCCCGAAATCGCATCGTTCAACCCGCTCGTCATGTGGGACCTGCACCACCTGCGCGAGCTCGACGACAGCGGCTACATCGATCGCTTGTACGCGGACTGACGATGTCGAAGGGGAATAAATTTACCAAATACCTGGCCGCGGCGTTTACGTATTACACATTTCTTTGTGTAGTTTCGGTAGCGTTTGCCCAGGACTGGAAGAAAGAATGGGAGGCGACGCTCGCGGCGGCAAAGAAGGAAGGCCAGGTTACAATCTATATCTATCGCTACGAGCCCATGCTCGAAGCGTTTAAGAAAGAGTATCCGGAGATCAAGGTGGTGTCGGTGGCCGGCACGGGCAACCAGCTCGGCACAAGGATTATCACGGAGCGCCGCGCGGAAAAATATATTCCCGATGTCTTCAGCACGGGACCCAACTCGGCCTTCAACATCCTTTACAAAGCCAAGGTGCTGGATCCGCTCCGGCCCGCGATGATCCTGCCCGAGGTCACCGACGAATCGAAATGGTACGGCGGACGGCTCAACTTCGTCGATCCCGAGCGCAAATTCATCTTCGGCTATCTCGCCAACCCGAGCTCGGCGCAGCTTTACTACAACACTAAGTTCGTTCAGGAAAAAGAATTCAAATCGCACTGGGACCTGATCAACCCAAAGTGGAAGGGAAAGATCGTCGCGCTCGATCCGGCGCTCACCGGGCTCGGGCAGACCATGCAGTTTTTCTATTATCATCCCGACCTCGGGCCGGAGTTCATCAAGAAGCTCTTCGGCACTATGGACATGACCTATAGCAAGGAATTTCGCCAGATGACCGACTGGCTGGGCCAGGGGAAGTTCGCCCTGTGTATGGGCTGCAAGGACGGCGATAAAGCCAAGCACCAAGGGTTGCCGGTCGAGGGCTTCGATACGAGTCTGTGGAAAGAGGGCGGGAGCTTCTCCAGCGGCGGCGGTAGCTTGAGCCTCGTCAACAAGGCGCCGCACCCGAACGCGGCGAAGGTATTCATCAATTGGCTGCTCTCGCGCAAGGGACAGGCCGCGATGCAGAGGCTCTCCGATATCGACGATCCGCCCAACTCGCGGCGCATCGACATTCCGAAGGACGACGTGCCGCCGGAAAACCGGCTCGTCGAGGGGCGGAAATATCTCGATGTGGGCAAGCCCGAATGGCAGGACATGGCGCCGATCTTCCAGCTGGTTAAAGAAATCGCGAAAAACCGGGAAGGGAAATAGTAAGGAGCGAAACCGATGCTCAGCAGGGAAGAAAACGACTATCTGACCCGCGTCGGTCGAGGAACACCGGCGGGCGAACTGCTCCGGCGGTATTGGCATCCGATCGCCGTCGCCGGCGAGCTCACCGACGAACAGCCGATCAAGGCGGTGCGAGTCCTCGGCGAGAATCTCGTCGTCTTCCGCGATACCGCCGGAAAGTACGGCCTCATCGCCGAGCGCTGCCCGCACCGCAGCGCCTCGCTCGCCTACGGACGCGTCGACGCCGAGGGCATCCGTTGCGCGTATCACGGATGGAAGTTCGATCACAGCGGCCGCTGCCTGCAGCAGCCCGCCGAGCCCGACGACAGCACCTTCAAGAGCCGCGTCCGTCAGCCCGCCTATCCGGTACAAAAGCTCGCCGGTCTGCTTTACGCGTACATGGGACCCGAGCCCGTGCCGCTGCTGCCGCGCTGGGATGTGCTGGTGCGCGAGGACGGCAAGCGCTGGACGGTCATCGAGTCGATGATCGACTGCAACTGGCTCCAGCCGATGGAGAACTCCGTCGACCCATCCCATCTCTATTGGCTGCACGGCGATTCGGCGCATCTCATGGGTCAGGTGCCGGACTACGGGGAGACGCACGAATTCATTCGCTTCGAGTACGGGATATGGAAGCACCGCACGACCCCGGGGAAAAAGCCGGGCGATCCGCCGCAGAGAGACGAGCATCCGCTGCTTTTCCCCTCCATCCTGCGACACGTCGCGAAGTACAAAGGCGGCTTCCGACATAACTTGCAGATTCGTGTGCCGGTGGACGATACCCATACGCGCGTCTTTCGCGTGAGCTTCGTGCCGTCGGAAACGGACCGCTCGCCGGCGGATGTCGACCCGCCGTTTCAGTATTCCCATCTCAAGGGGCCGGACGGTCGCTTTGACCTGAGCACCGTGCCCGCGCAGGACGCGATGGCGTGGGAGACGCAAGGCGGCATCGCCGACCGATCGCTGGAAAATCTCGGCGTCGGAGACAAGGGAGTCATCTTTTTGCGTAAGCTCTTGAAAGAGCAGATCGACATCGTTAGAAACGGCGGCGAGCCGATGGGCGTCGTTCGCGACCCGGAGAAGAACCGGATTATCCAACTGGACGTCATCAACGAACGCATCGGCCTTTTCCGCTCGACGGATAAAAAGGTCGCATAGCCACAACCAACAGGGAAGGAGAAAATCGCATGGCAGATGAGAAACCCATAAAGCTCGATATGAACGCGCTGCCGCGCGTCGACACCTATAAGAACTGGCAGCAGGCGCAGAAAATCCCGGTGATCACCGGATTTTTCGTCGAAGATTTGAAGACCGTCCCGGTCGAACCTTGGGACTTGAAAGGGGGCCTGGGCTCGTTCATCGTGCTCGACGGCACCGGCGGCGTTAACGACGGCTACGTCTGCGAGATCCCGCCCGGCGGCAAATTGAAGCCGCAGAAGCATCTCTACGAGGAGATGGTCTACGTCGTCAAAGGCCACGGCGCCACCACTGTCTGGCAGAAGGAAGGCAAGAAGCACACGTTCGAATGGGGGCCGGGCAGCATCTTCGCCATCCCGCTGAACGCGCGCTACCAGCACTTCAACGGCAGCGGCAGCGAGCCGGCGCGCTACTTTTCCGTCACGAACAGCTGCTTCATGATGAACCTGTTCCACAATCTCGATTTCATCTTCAACGACGACTACGAGTTCACCGATCGCTTCGACCCGGCCACGGACGACTATTTCAGCGGCAAGGGCGAAATCTTCGGCCGCTTCTTCATGACCACCAATTTCGTCGCCGACACGCATACCGCGACGCTGAAGGATTACAGCGAGCGCGGCGCCGGCGGCACAAACATGAAGTTCGATCTGGCGGGCCAGACGATGGGCTGCCACATCTCCGAGTTCCCCGTCGGCACGTATAAGAAGGGCCACCGCCACGGTCCGGGCGCGCACGTCATCATTCTCGGCGGCCAGGGCTACTCGATCCTCTGGCCCGAGGGGCAGGAGATGCAGCGCGTCGACTGGCGGCAGGGGAGCGTCGTCGTGCCCCCGAACCAGTGGTTCCACCAGCACTTCAACTCGGGCGCGATGCCGGCGCGCTATCTGGCGTTCCGCTGGGGCAGCTGGCGCTACCGCTTCTTCCGGCTCACCGACAGCGAGGGCTCGACGTACACCAACATTAAGCAGGGCGGGTCCCAGATCGAGTACGACGACGAGGATCCGCACATTCACCGTGACTTCGAGGATGCCGTGCGCAAGGCCGGCGCGGTCTGCCGCATGGGCGAGCATCACCCGCGGTGCAGCCAGCGGGTTTCCGCGAAGGCAGGTTAACGCCGAGTGGAGATAGCCGGAGCACAAAAACCGACGAGCCCGATGGCGGGGCCGCGAATCCCCGCCGTCGGCGCCCGGCTGCGCGCATGGCGCGGCTCGCTCAACGGCGGCGTGATTCTCATGGCGCTGCTCATCGGCGCGATGGGCTTCTACGTCATCTATCCGCTGATCCTGATTCTCATCAACAGCTTCAACGTCGCGACGATCGCCGAGCCGCCGGTTTACGGACTTCAGGCCTGGCGCGACGCCTTCAGCGAGCCGGGCATCTGGCGCTCGCTGTGGAACAGCGTCCGAGTCGGCGTGATGCTCCAACTCGTCGCGCTGCCGATCGGCATCTGCATCTCGTGGCTGCTCGCGCGCACGAACATTTACGGCGCGGGCGTCTTCGAGCTGTTTTTCTGGGTCTCCTTCATCATGCCGACGATCGCGACGACGTTCGGCTGGATGCTGCTGCTCGATCCCAATACCGGGCTCGTCAACACGACGATCCGCGGCTGGCCCATCATCGGCAACCTCACGTTCGATATTTATTCCTTCTGGGGCATCATCTGGGCGCATCTGGTCTCCAACGGCATATCGACTAAAGTCATGCTGATGACGCCGGCGTTCCGCCGCATGGACTCCTCGCTCGAAGAGGCGAGCCGCATGTCGGGCGCGAGCACGTGGACGACGATGTGGCGCATCACCGTGCCGATGATGACGCCGGTTATCATCGTGGTCATGCTGCTCAGCATCATCCGCATCTTCAGCAGCTTCGAGACCGAGCTGCTGCTCGGCGTGCCATGGGGCTTCTACGTCTATTCGACGAAGATCGTCGACCTGGCGCGGCAGGAGCCGCCGCTCGTCAACCAGGCGGCGGCGCTCGGCAGTGTCATCCTGGTTTTTCTCGCCGCCGTCATTCCGCTGCAGCGCCGCCTCATCAGCCGCCGGCAGTTCACGACCGTGACGGGGCACTTCAAGCCGCGCATCGTCGATCTCGGCCCGTGGCGCGCGCCCGCCACGGCTTTCGTCGGGCTTGTCGTCTTTATCCTCTGTTTCGTCCCGATTCTGAGCGTGCTCGGCGGCAGCTTCATGACGCGCTTCGGCTTTTTCCATCTGCCGAAGACCTGGACGACGGAATACTGGCGGATGGCGCTCGGCGATCCGCGGCTCACCAACGCCCTGCAGAATACGCTGATCGTCGCGCTGAGCGCGGCGGTGATCGGCGCTGCCCTGTTCTCGCTCATCGGCTACGTCATCGTCCGCACCAAGCTCCCCGGCCGCTCGATACTCGATTCGATCTGCTGGCTGCCTTCGGCGATTCCCGGCGTGTTGTCCGGCCTCGGACTTCTGTGGCTCTTTCTCGGCACGCCGGTCTTCCGCCCGTTTTACGGCACGATCTTCTTGATCATCATCGCCTACATTCTCGGCGGCATCACGCTCTCGACGCAGATCTTCAAAGCGAACTTCGTCCAGCTCGGCAACGAGCTGGAAGAAGCCTCGCGTATGTCGGGCGCGGGTTTCTGGCGCACGTACTGGACGGTCGTGCTGCCGCTCATGGCGCAGACGATGGTCATGGTCGGCGTCATCAAGTTCATGTTCGCGGCGCAGCACGCCTCGAGCATCATCCTGCTCGCGACCTCCGAGACGCGCACGCTGATCCTGCTCGCGCTCGATCAGGTCTTTTCGGGCCATCGGGAAGTCGCGAGCATCACCGTCGTGTTCATCATGACGCTCACGCTCGGCGTCGCGCTCATCGCGCGCTCCTTCGGGCTCAAAGTCGGAATCCGCGCCGAATAGCCGATGGGCTTTCTTCGCATACAGAATCTGACGAAGCGCTTCGGCGCCGTCGCCGCCGTCGACCAGGTGAACCTGGAGATCCGGGAGGGCGAGTTTTTCACCTTGCTGGGACCGAGCGGCTGCGGCAAGACGACGACGCTCCGCATGGTCGGCGGCCTGGAAAAGCCCGACGAGGGCGAGATCCATATGGCCGAGCGCTGTCTCGTCTCGCCCGCCAAAGGCCTTTTCGTCAAGCCGGAGCGGCGCGACATGGGAATGGTCTTTCAATCCTACGCTCTTTGGCCGCACATGACGGTGTTCGAGAACGTCGCGTATCCGCTGAAGCTCCGGCGCGTCAAGCGCGCCGAGATGCGCGACAAGACCCGCTCGGCGCTCGAGCTCGTCGGTCTCGGCGGCTTCGAGGAGCGCCCCGCGACCGCGCTCTCCGGCGGGCAGCAGCAGCGCGTCGCCCTGGCGCGGGCGCTGGTGTTTTCGCCCGGCGTCCTGCTGCTGGACGAGCCGCTTTCGAACCTCGACGCGCGGCTCCGCGAAGAGATGCGCCGCGAGCTCAAGGCGCTGCAGCGCCGCGTCAAGGTGACGGTGCTTTTCGTCACGCACGATCAGATGGAAGCGCTCAGCATGTCCGACCGCATCGGCATCATGAACCGCGGGCGCCTGGAGCAGGTCGGGGCGCCCGAGGATGTCTACTACCAGCCGGCGACCGTGTTCGCGCGGGATTTCCTGGGCAAGGTTTTCGCGCTGTCCGGCAGGATCGTCGACGCGAGCGGCGAGGAATGCCGCGTCGAGCTCAAGGACCACGCCGGGCCGCCGGTGTCGGTGCGCGCGCACCGCAGCGGCGACAGTGCTTGGGCGGCCGGCAGAGACGTCATGGTCGCGATCCGTCCCGAGCAGATTAGCGTGACGCGATCCGCCGGCGACGGCAGAGGCAACGTGCTCGCAGTGATGCTGCAGGCGAGCCAGTTCCTCGGCGACCGCTATGAGTACACCGTCAAGGTCGGCGGCGAGAGCCGGGTGCTGACCGCGCCGGCAGCGCAGCCGCTGAAGCCCGGCCAGCAGATTTACCTTCAGCTCGATCCCGAAGCGATCACGCTCTGGCCCACGGCGCAATAAAAGTTCGATTCCTTCAAGGTAGAGGAGAGGAGTTGCAAGGTCGCCTCGGCGCGGAGACTTTCTGGTGCAGCCTCGTGCTGGCCGGGGTCGGTTTTTTCGTCCTCTATCCGATCGTCCTGATCGTCGTTAATTCTTTTCAGATCGCCAAGCCGGGCATGCCGCCGATCTACGGCCTTGAAGGTTGGCGCGCCGTGCTGGCTGAGCCGGGATTAAGGCGCGCCGTCTATAATACCTTCTCGCTGCTCGTCGTCCGCCAACTGCTTTCGTTTCCGCTCGCGATCCTGATCGCGTGGCTGCTAGCGCGCACGGATCTGCCGGCGCAATCGTTTTTGGAATTCATGTTCTGGCTCTCGTTCTTCTTGCCGTCGCTCTCGGTAACGCTCGGCTGGATTCTGATCCTCGATCCCGACTACGGCATCGCCAACCAAATCTTTAAGGCGATCACGGGCGCCGCGCACGGGCCGTTCAACATCTATTCGTTCTGGGGCATCGTCTGGGCGCACATCGGCCACAACACGACCGCGGTGAAAGTCATGCTGTTGACGCCCGCGTTTCGCAACATGGACGCATCACTCGAAGAGGCGTCCGAGGTCGCCGGCGCGAGCACCCTCGGCACGCTCGTGCGCATTCTCATCCCGATCATGACGCCGGTCTTCATTGTGGTCCTCATCCTCGCGATCATCAACGGCCTGCAGGCGTTCGAGATCGAGATGATCCTCGGCGCGCCGATCGGCTTTCACGTCTACAGCACGAAGGTCTACCAGCTCGTGCAGCAGGAGCCGCCGGCGTTCGGCCCGGCGACCGCGCTGAGCACCGCCGTGCTGCTGATCCTCCTGCCGCTCATCGCCACCCAGCGGAAGCTGATTGCGCGGCGGCAGTACACGACGATCACAGGACGCTACCGCGCCAAGGCGATCGAGCTGGGGAAGTGGAAATATCCGGCCCTCGCGTTCGTCGCGCTGGTCGCGCTGCTCATCAGCGTCGCGCCGATGGCTTTCGTCCTCATGGGAACGTTCATGTCGCTGTTCGGCTTTTTCGGCATCGAGCACGCCTGGACGATCGACAACTGGAAGCGGGTCTTCGACGATCCGATCTTCCTGCTCTCGCTCAAAAACACACTCCTAATGTCCATCGGCGCCGCCGCGTTCGCCGTGTCGCTCTTCTCGATCGTCGCCTACATCTCGGTGCGGACGAAATTCATCTGGCGCTCGGCGCTGGATTTCATCTCCTGGTTTCCGTCGGCGATGCCGGGCATCTTGATGGGCATCGGCCTCCTGTGGCTTTTCCTCGACATCCCGTTGTTCCGCCTGCTTTACGGATCGGTCTGGCTTCTCATAATCGCCACGGTCATCAGCAGCGTCACCCTCGGCACGCAGCTCATCAAGGCCAATCTGCTCCAGCTCGGCCAGGAGCTGGAGGAGGCCTCGCGGGCATCGGGGGCTTCGTGGCTCGCCACCTTCCGCCGCATCGTCGGGCCGCTGCTGTTCCCCGTGCTGCTGCTCGTCGGCGTGCTCGGCTTTATTCATGCCGCGCGCGACATCAGCAACGTCGCGCTGCTCGCCACCTCCAGCAGCCGGACGCTCGCGCTGCTGCAACTGGACTTTATGGTCTCGGGGCGATATGAAAGCGCCGCGGTGGTCGCGACCATCGTCATGCTGCTCACGACCGGCGTCGCGCTGCTCGCACGATTGCTCGGGTTGCGCGTCGGCATCCGGGCGTGATCGGAGGAGAGTTTCTATGAACCTCACGAGACAGATAGCCCTCCTCGCGTGGATCGTTCTCACGCTCGCATGCGCGGAAAATGCGCACGCCCAGGCGAAGCCGAAGGAGTGGGATACGCTTGTCGCCGCGGCCGAAAAGGAAGGGCAGCTTTCGATCGCGGGCCCTCCCGGCGATACCTACCGGTTTGCGCTGATCGACTGGTTCCAGAAGAAATTTCCCAAGATCAGGGTCGAGTACAACGGCGCGAGCGGCCGCGATCAGGTGCCGCGCCTCGCGCGCGAGCGCCAGTCGGGCATTTTCAACTGGGACGTTTATGTCGGCGGCCCGACCTCACCGCTCGGCGTGCTGAAGCCGATCGGCGCCTTCGATCCGCTGCCGCCGGAATTGATCCTTCCCGAGGCGACCGACAACAGCAAATGGCACGACGGCTTTCGCTCCGGCTTCATGGACGTGGAAGAGAAGCTCTACTACGCCTTCGACGGCACATCCTCCGACGTGATCTACGTCAACGCCGACATCGTCTCGCCCGGAGAATTTAAAACCTTCAAAGAGATCGCGAATCCCAAATGGGGCGGCAAGATCGTCTGGGAGGATCCGCGCCAGGAAGGCTCGGGCCTGAACTCCGCGCTGCTCTTCAAGCTCACCTACGGCGAAGAATTCATCCGCAAGCTCCTCGCCGAGCAGAAGATCGTCTTCACGCGCGACCGCCGTCAGCTGACGGAGTGGATCGTGCGCGGGCGATATCCGATCGCCGTCTCGCTGCCGTCCGACCAGCTCAAGATTTTTCTCGAAAAAGGACTGGGCAAAAACGTCAAGCAGGTCGAAGACGGGCATTTCATCCAGTCGATCAATCCCGGCTTCGGCTCCTTCGGCATTCTCAACCGCCGACCGCATCCGAACGCCGCCAAGCTCTATGCGAACCTGTTGCTTACCGTGGAAGGGCAGACGAGCTGGGCGAAGCAGAGCGGCGGGCGCAACAGCCGGCGCAGCGACGTGCCGCTCGGCGATCCCGACTTCTCCATCAAGCCGGGCGTGAAATACGTTCAGACGCAGAGCGAAAAAATGATCCCGCAGCGGCTGGCGATCGCGAAGCTGTCGAAGGAAGTCATTCCGCAGTAGAGAGCATGTTCAGGAAATTCGTTTTACTCGCATTCGCGCTTTCACTGCCGGCAGCCTCGGCGCTCGCAGGCGAGCCCTCAGCGCCTAAGGAATGGGCCGATATCCTCAAAGCCGCCGAAGGCGAAAAGCAGGTCAACATCGCCGGTCCTCCCGGCGACGCGTTCCGCGCGGCGATCAGCGACGCGTTCAAGAAAGCCTATCCGAAGATCAACGTCGAACTTTTGGGCGGGAGCGGCCGCGACAAGGTCGCGCGCATCCTGCGCGAGCGCTCGGGCGGCGTCTACAACTGGGATCTTTACATCTCCGGCCCGACCTCCGCGCTCGCCGCGTTCAAGCCGGTGAACGCTTTCGATTCCTTTCGGCCCATGTTCATCCTGCCCGAAGTGAAAGAGGACAAGTACTGGATCGGCGGGCTCGACGCCGGGTGGGCCGACGTCGAGAAAAAATTGTATTACACGTTCGCGGGCACGCTCGCCGGCGACAACGTCCATGTGAATTGGGACATCGTCCCCGCGGGGCAGATCAAGACCGCGCTCGATCTTCTCGATCCGAAGTGGACGGGGAAGATCGTCATGCAGGACCCGCGTGT